>JAYPBG010000140.1:7337-9045 GCA_038124075.1 Gammaproteobacteria bacterium | reverse complement strand
TAGAGTGTGAGAGAAAATTTTTGCTCAATGATGAGACGATTATTGAGGGCCTAACGGGCAGAGAGATTGAACAAGGCTATCTTGCTATCAATGATAAGGTGGTCATTCGTGCAAGGCTGAAGGGAGAGGAGGCGTTCATTACGGTTAAGCAGGCTCGGTTTGGTATGAGTCGGTTGGAGTATGATTACGTGATTCCTGTGGCTGAGGCGCGCGAGATGTTGGAGAATTTTGCAATGCCTCCGGTCATCCGTAAGACCCGCTATGAGATAAAAGTGGGGCAGCATATATGGGAAATTGATAAGTTTCATGGTGAGAATGAGGGGTTGGTGGTTGCTGAGATAGAGTTGGATGATGAGAGTGAAACATTTGTCAGGCCGGAGTGGCTGGGGGATGAGGTTACAGAAGATGATCGGTACTATAATGCCCAGCTTGTGGTGGCACCATATAAGAGTTGGTAGGTAAGAGCTGGTAGCTTACTGGATCCTGAGGTCCGTTCCCGTACCTTCGCACCTTAGTTAAGGTCGGTGTAAGGGCTTCTGCGCTTCCGCAGGGTGACGGCGTTGTCTCTCAATAGGGATGACTGCATAATTGGGCGCGGCGTCGTTACGGTGTGCTCTGTTAAGCAGGTCGCGGATGGCTCCAGTAGCATCGGCCACTATGTTTTCTAAATATCTAAGAAACTGCATGGATACCTCTCGGATTGCTTTAATTGGTTGTATGAGTGGTGTATAGGCAGCTAAGCTCTGCAAGTGCCTTACTCTCAGACTAATTGAAAAGTGAGGCATTTGCAAAGGGGAATTTGGTCGTATGAACGTAACAACGTGTTAAGCTTTAAGCTTGCCTTTCAGATAGGGCTGAATACTTTTCAATATAGCTTTGAAAATCTTTGGATTACCCGCGACAATGTTGCCGCTTTTTTGTTTGTTGTTGCCGCCTGTGAAGTCGCTGCTTAGGCCTCCGGCCTCTTGAATCAGAAGCTCTCCAGCGGCGATATCCCATGGTTGAAGGCCAAACTCCCAAAAACCATCAAACCTTCCCGATGCGACATAAGCTAGGTCCAGTGACGCAGCGCCAGGGCGCCGAACGCCTACCGTCTGCTCTGAAATCTCCTTTAGCATGCCCAGGTAGTCATCAAGGTGTTCATTCTGTTCGGTTTTGTAGGGGAAGCCGGTGCCGATGAGGGCTTGTCTCATCTGATGTCGATTGCTTACCCGGATTCGTTTGCCATTGAGTTGAGCGCCTCGCCCACGTGAAGCGGTAAACTCCTCTTTTTTGATGGGGTCGTATACGACGGCGTGCTGGACAGTACCTTTATGTATGCATGCAATTGAGATTGCAAAGTGGGGCATGCCATATATAAAGTTTGTGGTGCCGTCCAGAGGGTCGATGATCCACTGATAAGGCTCTTGCTCTTCTTTTGAATGAGAAGCTGAATCAGGTGCGATTTCGCCGCTCTCCTCTCCAAGAATGATGTGGTTTGGATAGCTTTTTAGAATGGTCTCGATGATAATGGCTTCCGCCTTTCGGTCAACTTTTGTGACGAAATCATTCTGTCCTTTTGTCTCGATCGGCAGGTGGGCGACGTCATCAAAGGCGCGCTCAATGAACGTACCGGCTTTTCGCGCAGCGCGCAGAGCAATATTTAGCATGGGTTGCATAGGTCTTGGCCTCATGATCGAAAAAATGGGTGTTAATGGGATGCTGGAGC
>JAYPBG010000140.1:0-7327 GCA_038124075.1 Gammaproteobacteria bacterium | reverse complement strand
CAACAGACCTTCGTGGTCATAGTTGGCGTAGAGGGTGGCGTTGTAGGGTGTATGACTTATGTGCGCTCATTTCTGTTAGAATGCTGCTTCAAGCCCATACAAGCCCGCAAAGGGAGGCGCCAGTTTGAATGGGGTGGGTATTGGTTAAACAGGATCAGTTAAAGGTCAAATAATAGAGATGTTAGATAATATATGCATTGTCATGGTCGAAACGGCCCATCCTGGTAATATTGGGTCGGCTGCTCGAGCAATGAAAACAATGGGGTTAACCCACCTTCGTTTAGTGAATCCCGCTTACTTTCCGTGTGAGCAGGCCTCTTGGATGGCCAGTGGGGCTAAAGATGTGCTTCATGAGGCGGAGCTCTTTTCTTCGTTGGAGGAGGCGGTATCGGATTGCGAGCTTGTTATTGGTACAAGCGCAAGGGGGCGCCGTATACCTTGGCCAGTAATGGATGCTCGACAGTGTGGGCAGTGTGCGGTCAGTGCATCGACAAAGAGTAAAAAAGTAGCCATTGTTTTTGGGCGTGAGTCCAAGGGGCTTTCAAATCAAGAGTTACAGTTATGCACAGGTCACTTATCCATTCCAAGCAGTGATGAGTATGGTGTGCTGAACGTGGCCATGGCTGTGCAAGTGGTCTGTTATGAGATGCGGATGCAGCATCTGCAGGCGCACGAAGGCCTGTCTGTCCAAGGTGAAGATCAGACCGATCGTCACATGATGGTTGATTTTAAGACGCGTTGGGATGAGCCTTTGGCCACAGCAGGGGAGCTGCAACACTTTCATGCTCACTTAGAGCGCGCATTGGTTAAAATCGGCTTTTTGCAACCTCAGCACCCGAAGCAAATTGTTACGCGCTTGCAAAGACTGTTTACTCGAGCGCGCCTGGATAAGAGTGAAATGAGCATGCTTCGAGGTGTGTTGACGACGATCGAGTCGCTAGCTGGAAAGCAAGTGGGCTCTGAGGTGTCTGATGGTGAATAGCGGGCTTTGAAGCTACTTTTAAGGGCCCGTAGGTACAGTGGAATAAGAGGGTGGCGGCGTGTTTGAAGCAATCAAAGAGGATATACGTTCAATTTTTTCGCGAGATCCAGCGGCGCGGAACTGGTTTGAGGTGATTACAAACTACCCTGGTGTGCATGCGTTGGTGTTTCATCGGCTCGCGCATGCTTTGTGGCGGCGTGATTGGAAGTGGCTGGCCAGGTTCCTGTCTACATTCAGTCGCTGGCTCACTGGGATTGAGATACATCCGGGGGCGAAAATTGGTCGACGCTTCTTTATTGATCATGGCATGGGTGTTGTGATTGGTGAGACCGCTGAGGTGGGTGATGATTGTACGCTCTATCATGGGGTGACCTTGGGTGGGACAACATGGCAGAAAGGTAAGCGCCACCCAACATTACAGGCGGGTGTTGTTGTTGGGGCTGGCGCAAAGATTCTTGGGCCAATAGAGATTTCGGCGCATGCCCGCATTGGCTCCAATGCGGTGGTGACCAAAAGTGTACCTGAAGGTGCTACAGCAGTTGGTATCCCGGCTCGCATCATCCAGCGGCGCGAGCAGGCGGCCGATAAAGATGAGGCGGTCGAGCGTCAAAGGCATCAAACGGCGCAACGAATCGGCTTTCACGCTTATGGTGAGGCGCCGGATATGCCTGATCCTGTCTCTAGAGCCATTGAAGCCATGTTGGACCATATACATGCTGTAGATAAGCGGTTGGAGGATATCTGTCAAACGGTACGTAAGATCGACAAAGGTTGCCTCAAGGAGTCTCTGCCTGAGTTGAAGTGTGATGACTGGGAAAATAAATCCGAGTAATATACTCAACTACTGCTCTTTTCTGTTATAATACTTGATTAAAATAGTTGGTTAAGGCACACTTGCCTCGGCCAATGAGGATGTGGACTGTTCTTTGGTGACTTCCTGTAAAGCAGTTGAAGTGAGCAAGAGCAGAGAGGGTCTGAGTATTGAGGTGATGGCGTATGAGGTTGACCACGAAAGGCCGCTATGCGGTGACAGCTATGTTAGATTTGGCGCTTCACGCAAAATCTGAGCCTGTAAGTTTGGCGCATATTTCTGAGCGTCAAGGTATATCCATCTCTTATCTTGAGCAGCTATTTGCCAAATTGCGGCGAAGAAATCTGGTGTTGAGTATTCGTGGTCCAGGTGGGGGGTATAGGCTAAGTCGGCCGGAACACGAAATCTTTGTTGCTCAAGTTGTGGATGCAGTGGATGAGTCCGTTGATGCGACACGCTGTAATGGTGAAGGAGACTGTCAAGGTGGAGAGGTCTGCTTAACCCATGATTTATGGCAAGATCTCAGCAAACAGATTCATAGCTTTCTCAGTGGTATCAGTTTGGCGAATTTGGTCAGTCGGCATACGGTGAGAAAGGTGGCAGACCGACAGGATCGATATCAGCAGGAGGCTAAGAGTAGTGGCTTAGAGGTAGCGTTTAGCGAGGATATGCCTGAGCAGCAAGACAGTGGCCGTTTAGATGCAGATCGATCAGATCAGGGGGCGTCAGATAAGAGTATCAAGGTATCAAACATCGTTTGAGCCATCAGTTAATAGAGAAAAGTGAAGAGTTAAAAGTCTATGACGAAGTCAAACAGTGAAATGAAAAAGCCTATCTATTTGGATTATTCGGCGACAACCCCCGTAGATCCACGGGTTGCAGAGAAGATGGTGAGCTGTTTAACAATGGATGGCCGCTTTGGAAACCCTGCGTCTCGGTCGCACTCATATGGGTGGATGGCTGAAGATGCTGTAGAGACGGCAAGGCGCCAAGTGGCTGACCTGCTTAATTGCGATCCTCGCGAAATTGTTTGGACCTCAGGTGCAACGGAATCGGACAATTTGGCTATTAAAGGCGCCGCACATTTTTACCAGAAGCGCGGTAAACATATCATCACCTCTAAGATTGAGCATAAAGCGGTGCTTGATGCCTGTCGTCAGCTGGAGCGTGAGGGGTTTGAAATAACCTACCTTGAACCAAACAGTAAGGGTCTGATCGAGCCGAGCCAGGTTGAGGCTGCCATCCGGGAAGAGACGATTCTTGTCTCATTAATGCATGTTAATAATGAGATTGGAACCATCACGGATATTGCGGCCATTGGTGAGCTGACACGTTCTAAAGGTGTGTTATTTCATGTAGACGCTGCGCAAAGTGTTGGGAAAATTCCTGTAGATTTAAGTGAGCTTAAGGTGGACCTTTTGTCGGTATCTGCTCATAAAATGTATGGGCCAAAAGGTGTGGGCGTTCTATTTGTGCGGCGCAAGCCGCGTGTACGGATTGAGGCTCAGATGCACGGAGGTGGTCATGAGCGTGGTATGCGTTCAGGTACATTACCGACGCACCAAGTGGTAGGTATGGGAGAAGCGTGTCGTATTGCTAAAGAGGAGATGGCAGAGGAGGCTAAGCGTTTAGCTGTACTTCGTGACCGCTTTTGGCATGGTGTTTGTGATTTGGAAGAGATCTATCTGAACGGTGATCTTGATCAGCGAGTGTCGGGTAATTTAAACATCAGTTTTGCCTATGTTGAGGGTGAGTCTTTAATTATGGCTCTGAAAGATATTGCGGTCTCTTCGGGATCGGCTTGTACGTCTGCAAGCCTAGAGCCCTCTTATGTTTTAAGGGCCATAGGTCTAGAGGATGAGCTGGCGCACAGTTCTATTCGCTTCTCCATCGGGCGGTTTACGACAGAAGCCGATATCGACTTGGCAATCGAAAAGATTCGGTTAGCTGTGAATAAATTGCGTGAAATGTCACCTCTTTGGGATATGTTCAAAGAGGGTGTTGATTTAAGTAAGGTAGCGTGGCAAGCACATTAGTACCGATATTAAGCCGTTAAGAGATGTGTAGTTATTTAAACGTATGACTAAATGTATGATGAAAACAGCTAAGGGGAATGATCATGTCTTACAGTGAGCAAGTGATCGACCATTATGAAAATCCACGTAACGTGGGTAGCATGGATAAAGAAGATTTGCGAGTAGGTACTGGGATGGTGGGTGCGCCCGCTTGTGGTGATGTTATGCGCCTCCAAATTAAGGTCAGTAAGGAGGGTGTCATTGAGGATGCAAAGTTTAAAACATATGGCTGTGGTTCTGCTATTGCCTCCAGTTCACTGGTGACCGAATGGGTTAAAGGGCGCACTATAGAGGAGGCAGGCCAAATTAAAAACTCGCAAATTGCTGAAGAGCTGGCGCTGCCCCCTGTGAAAATTCACTGTTCCGTGCTTGCTGAAGATGCCATTAAAGCGGCTGTGGATGATTATCGAGGCAAGAATGGCGGCGCTTAGCAGTTCTCTGCCCCGTTGCCTTTTCGCTGCAGAATTAGGTTGTCAATAAAAAGAGGGTTGAAACGTTATTCATGATTACTGTAACTGAATCCGCGGCAAAGCACATTCAAAGTCAGCTGCATGAGCGTGGCAAGGGCGAGGGCATCCGTGTAGGTGTTAAAACGACCGGATGCTCTGGTTTAGCGTATGTGCTCGAATTTGCTGATGAGGTGCAGGCGGAAGATGAACGGTTTGAGTCTCATGGCGTCACGGTAATTGTGGACCCTAAGAGCCTTCTGTACATAGATGGCACCGTTATGGACTTTGTGAAAGAGGGGTTGAACGAGGGGTTCAGGTTTACCAATCCGAATGTGAAAGGTGAATGTGGGTGTGGTGAAAGCTTTACCGTTTAAATGGAGCCTTTTGCCGTTTAAACGGTCGGTTTCAACCAGAAAAGCCCAGCCTATTGGGTTGTTGTAGAAAAGATCGATGAGCAATGCACAGTTAAGTAAGAACTATTTTGAGCTATTTGGCTTTCCTATAGATTATGATGTTGATCTGCTAAAGCTGCATGCCTGTTATAAAGCGATTCAACAGCGTGTGCATCCAGATCGTTTTTCTGGCCAGCCGGAGCAGCAGCAGCGTTTAGCTATGCAGTGGGCGTCGGCCGTCAATGATGCTTATCACGTATTAAAAAACCCCCTTTCGAGATCAGTTTACCTTCTGGCTTTAAAGACGGGTGATGACCGCTTCCTCGAGCGGGTGAAGGTCTCTTCTGAGTTTCTTTTTGAGCAGATGGAGTTGAGAGAGGCTTTGGCGCAATTGCACAGCCGAGCCCAAGCGGTTGAATTTGAAGAAAGGCTTGTGGATCGGGTGCGGCGACAAGAGGCAGGGCTTAAGAAGCTGTTTCAGCAGATTAAGGTGCAATCTGAGCAGGGAGGTGAGCTTGAGTCTGTGGCGCAAACCATTCAAGAATATCGTTACTTGAGTAAACTCTTGGAAGAGACTCAAAGCAAATTAAAAGCCTCGGAGTAGAGTAAGCATGGCATTATTGCAGATTTCAGAGCCTGGAGAGCGGTTACAGCAACCCGATGTGCCTAAGCGGGCTATTGGTATTGATCTCGGGACAACGCACTCGTTAGTCGCCACCTATATGAACGGCGCACCTAACGTATTAGAGGCTGTCGGTGAGTCGGGCTTGCTCCCGTCTGCTGTTCGATATTTAGAGGGTGGCGCTGTCGAGGTGGGTCATCCAGCGTTGCGTGCTTATACCGATGATACAGCCAATAGCCTGATTTCAGTGAAGCGTTTTATGGGGCGCAGAGCCCAAGAGCATGCGCTGCTGGACTTGGAGCGGGTTAATCATTTAGTCGTAAAGGATGGCTTGCCCTACTTTCAGACGGTTCAAGGGGATAAATCCCCTGTTGAGGTCTCGGCTGAAATATTAAAGGCGTTGCGGGTGAAGGCGGAAGCAGAGTTGGGGGGCGATATAGAGGGGGCAGTGATTACCGTGCCTGCCTACTTTGATGACGCTCAGCGGCAAGCAACAAAGGATGCGGCAACATTGGCCGGATTGAAGGTGCTTAGGCTGTTAAATGAACCGACTGCGGCAGCCGTAGCCTATGGGCTAGACCAGCTATCGGCTGGGCAGTATCTTGTTTTTGATCTGGGAGGTGGCACCTTTGACGTCTCTATTTTGAAAATGGAGCGCGGTGTGTTTCAGGTGTTGGCAACAGGCGGTGACAGTGCGCTGGGTGGTGATGACTTTGATGCAGCCATCACGAACTGGTTTATGCGTGCACAGGGCATAGAGCAGCCAGATATCCCCCTGTTGCGAGAGATCCAGCAGGCGGCAAAATTAGCGAAAGAGCAGCTCTCTCGAGTAGAGGCTGTGGCTGTGTCTGTGATGTATCAAGGGCAGCAGTGCTGTGAGACGTTGACGCGTGAGTGTTTTTTTTCGTTGATAGAGCCGCTTTTACAGCGCACCATTACGATATGTCGACACGTGCTTGATGATGCCGGCCTTGAGGCTGCGTCATTGGATCACATTATTCTTGTGGGTGGTTCTACCCGGGTGTTGAGTGTTGCTGATGTACTGAAGCGCGCGTTTGATAGTGTGCCACTGAATACATTGGATCCAGATCGAGTGGTGGCGCAAGGGGCTGCGCTGCAGGCGGATGCTTTGGTGGGTAATAAGCGTGATGACGAGAGTGCATTGCTGCTGGATGTGACGCCGCTCTCCTTGGGCGTTGAAACAATGGGGGGATTGGTTGAAAAGATTATTCCAAGAAATACGGCCATTCCTGTCACGCGTGCTCAAGAGTTTACCACTTACCAGGATGGGCAGACGGCGATGTCAATCCATGTTGTGCAGGGTGAGCGGGAGCGTGTTGAGGATGGTCGATCGTTAGCTAAGTTCGCGCTAAAGGGGATTCCACCTATGGTGGCGGGTGCTGCGAAGGTTCGAGTCAGTTATCAGGTTGATGCGGATGGTCTCCTCTCCGTGAGCGCAAAAGAGCTGACGACAGGTGTTGAGAGTGATGTGCAAGTCAAGCCTTCGTATGGCTTGGAAGCGGCTCAAATTACGCGCATGTTGAAAGAGTCATATGAGCACGCGCAAGAGGATGTCTCACACCGTATGCTGCGAGAGCAGCAGATTGATGGTGAGCGCCTTTGGCTGGCGCTGAATGAAGCGCTGTTGGCGGATGGTGAGCGTTTGCTGAGTGAGAAGGAGTACAGTGCGTTGGCGTTAGGGTTGGATGATTTGCGTGCGGCTGTAGAGGGTGCGGATATTGATGCCATAGAGGCTGAAATAGTCAGAGTTAATCAAGCGAGTGAGCTGTTTGCCTCTAGGCGGATGGATGAGTCAATCCAGCATGCATTAACCGGTTTATCGCTGAATGAATTAAGTGATGAAATGCAGAAAGAGAGTGAATAAGCTATGCCACAAATCGTTATTTTACCCCATGAAGAGCTCTGCCCTGAAGGTGCTGTGGTTGAGGCAGAAAAGGGTGAATCTATATACTTGGCCGCAAAGCGCGACGGTATT
>JAYPBG010000139.1:4335-9051 GCA_038124075.1 Gammaproteobacteria bacterium | reverse complement strand
TCTGCCTCAAACTAACCAAAACCTGCGTTTACACAAAATAACTTACACCCTCTAAAGTGGCCTGTGGGTGGCTTCTTAGGGATTAGAGGATACCCATAAATCTATTCTAGGTATTGGGCCCCTCTGGGTGTCCCTCTCTCTTCTCTTCTCTTCTCTTCTCTCTCCTCTGGATGTCCCTCTTTCTTTCCCTCTTTCTTTCTCTGGGTGTCCCTCTTTCTTCCTCTCTTTCTTCCTTCCTCCCTCATTGGCTCTTGGCCATTAAGGCTGGGCATCGTATAAATTATCAAAAATTATACCGTTTATATGGGAACTAACCTGAATAGTGCCACTCATATAGAGACGCTCACTGTGTAGTGATTATTTTATAGCGGTTATGCTATTTACTTGGCTATTGCTGTTTACTTGACTATAGTGGCTAAAACGAAAGATCTTCAATAGAATTTGCTGTTATAACGCCATCAGAATGATGTCGATTAAAAGTGCAAATGTGTATGTGTGTAAGATGTGTATTTCATTATGTAACTATCCAACAAAGGAGAAAAAGATGAGTAAGAAGCGTACCTTAAACCCTATAGCCGCCAGCGTGAGTGCTGCTGTGGTTGCCTCTGCATTGGGTTCTGTATCTGCTCAGGCTGCTGACAGCCCATTTTCAAGCATCGATTTGACTCAGGGCTTCCAGGTTGCTGAGGTACAAGAAGGCAAATGCGGTGAAGGCAAATGTGGCGGCGGCGAGAAAGGCGGCGAAGGCAAATGCGGTGAAGGCAAATGTGGCGGCAGCGAGAAAGGCGGCGAAGGCAAATGCGGTGAAGGCAAATGCGGCGGCAGCGAGAAAGGCGGCGAAGGCAAATGCGGTGAAGGCAAATGCGGTGGCAGCGAGAAAGGCGGCGAAGGCAAATGCGGTGAAGGTAAGTGCGGTAGCTAATAGCCTGCATGTTGATCGGTTCTCGGTTAGGTGTGTAAGCGCTTAACCGAGAACCGTATCGATCATTAAATAAATACGTCAAATAAATACGTCATGAAGGTGCGGTTAGGGGGAAAGGTATGGGCGAAGCCTATGCAGTGTCAGGTGCTGGTTTAGGCCTAAGGCGCGCAATGTTAAAGCCGTTGGTGGAGCGCTTCCCAGATCATGACTGTAAAGCAGAGGTGGACTTTCTCGAGGTTGCGCCGGAAAATTGGATCGGTCTTGGTGGACGCTTAGGAAAAGCGTTTCGAGCTTTTACTGAAGCAAACCAATTTGTATGTCACGGTTTATCCCTCTCTTTAGGAAGCCCAGCCCCTCTTGATGAAGCTTTTATTTTAGACGTTAAAGCATTTTTAGATGAGCACAACATTGCGCTCTATTCAGAACATCTTAGCTACTGCAGTGATGACGGCCATCTTTACGACTTGATGCCGATCCCCTTCACTGAAGAAGCGGTACATTACGTCAGTCAGCGCATCAAACGTGTACAAGCGTTGATTGAGCGCCCCTTGATTATTGAAAATGTCTCATATTATGCAGCCCCTGGTCGTGAGATGGATGAGGTTGATTTTGTGAATGCGGTACTGAGTGAGGCTGACTGCCAGCTATTGCTGGACATTAATAATATCTATGTGAACAGCATTAACCACCGTTATGACCCTTTGACCTATTTACAGGCCATGCCCAAAGAGCGTATTGCGTATATGCATGTTGCCGGTCACTACCATGAAGCAGACGATTTAAGAGTGGATACACATGGCGCGCCTGTGATCGATCCTGTCTGGTCTCTTTTAGGTGAAGCCTATGCATGCTTTGGTGATGTGCCTACACTGTTGGAGCGAGACTTTAATATTCCTCCCCTGCCTGAGTTGTTTGAAGAGGTTCAAAAAATAAAACGGCTGCAAGCTGCGGCCCCAGCAGAGGGCTTGGTCACAGACATAGGCTGTGAAGCCGGGAGCGTTCGACATGTGGTTGGGGCATCTTAAGGTGAGTGACGTCGATAGGCGTGTGGCAGATAGAGAGGTTAATGCGACTCAGGCATTGCAGTATGCGTTTGCAGCGCATATTCGACATCCAGAACGCAACCCAAAACCGAATGATGTTTCTGATCGTCGAATGGGTATCTATCGTGATCTTTTCTATAACAATATAGAGAGCTTTATCTCAAATGCCTTCCCTGTATTAAGAGGGATTCTTTCCGATAGCCATTGGCATGCTATGGTGCGCGATTTTATGGATCGACACCACTGTAAAACCCCTTATTTTCCTGAGATATCAGAAGAGTTTCTTGAGTATGTACAGTTAGAGCGCGGTACCGTAGAGGGTGACCCAGCGTTTATGGTTGAGCTGGCCCACTATGAATGGGCAGAGCTTGCGCTTGATATTGCTATGGAATCGGTGCCCTTGAGTGCCCCGTTCTCTTGTGCTGAAACAGATCAGTGCCTTAAGCAGCGGTTGGCACTCTCGCCGTTGGCATGGAATCTCACCTACCAATGGCCTGTTCATAAAGTCTCGCCAACCTATCAGCCCAGCGAGCCCCCTGAGGCCCCGACCTATTTGCTGGTTTATCGGAATCGATCGGATCAAGTGCGCTTTATGGAGATGAATCCGGTTACTGCGCGCCTGGTCTCCTTGATTAAGGAGGGCATGGGTGAGCCTCTGGAAGGTGACCAAGATGCGGGGTGTGTGCTTGAGTGTGTATTAAATCAGATCGCTGAAGATTTGCAGGGGACCGTAGAGCGTGAAATGGTATACCGCGGCGGGATTGAAACGGTCAAGCATCTTGTTGAGATCGAGGCGCTTATCGTTGGCTGAACCCCCCCGACATATAAGTCGAATTTTATACAGGTATACTTTTTATATAGATCAATGAATAAGAATGGTGTTTGATTAATGAAACTTGTAAAGCTGCTTGAGTTATTGCCTCTTTTAAAACAACTTAAAGAGAAACTGGATTTTATTCCGCTGTTGTCGTTGCGGCTCTATTTAGCGCCGATTATGATGACTGCAGGCCTGCACAAATTGCACAGCTTCGATAATATTGTGGCTTGGTTTGGTAATGCAGAGTGGGGATTGGGGTTACCTGCGCCTGAGCTCATGGTCTCTTTGGCCATTTTGTCAGAATTGGGAGGGGGGATTGCGCTTCTCTTTGGTTTAGCGACGCGCCTGGCTGCGATTCCGCTGCTGTTTACGATGGTTGTGGCGGCCACCACGGTTCACTGGGAGCATGGTTGGTTTGCCATAGCGTCATCGAACCCCGACTCAAGCATCGCGTCTGTTCTTGAGCCGATCGGTTTTCCGGGCGCAAAAGAGAGTTTGGAGAACAGCCTTGAAGTGGGTAAGCGGTTAGAGGCCGCCAAGTCCATTCTGCGAGAGCATGGCAACTACGGCTGGTTGACTGATAGGGGTGGGTTTGTTGTTCTGAATAATGGGATAGAGTTTGCAGCGACCTACTTTATTATGCTGTTGGTGCTCTTAGCCTTTGGACCTGGGCGCTATCTCAGTGTAGACTACTGGCTCGTTAAGAAGACACCCTTGGGTAAACTGCTTGAGTGAGTGGTTGAGTGGTTGAATGAATGATGATGTTGACCTTTAAGAGCCAGTGGAGATCGACGTGTTCGATGCTGATCTTCCTATTATCCTCTTTTATGTTTGGGCCGAGCGCCCTAGCTGCGGGGGAGCAAGAATTTGATGAAGTGACCCCCTCTGATCCATGGATCACTATAAATCGAAAGATATTCTATTTCAATGACAAGGTGGATCGCTACCTGCTGAGACCTGTTTCGTCCGCCTACCTCAACTATACGCCCTCTCTGTTTCAGCGTGGTGTGCAAAACTTTATTTTCAATCTTGGTGAGGTCATTACTGTAACCAATGATCTTCTGCAGGGGAAATTTGCTCAGGCAGGCAATGACTCTGCTCGGTTTATCATAAATACAACACTTGGGCTTGGCGGCTTGATCGATGTGGGGTATCAGTTAGGTCTGGAACGTCATCGTGAAGATTTTGGTCAAACACTGGGCTATTGGGGGATGTCGAGTGGTCCATATATTATGCTTCCCTTTTTAGGGCCCAGTTCCCTAAGAGACGGTGTTGGTTTAATCCCGGATTATGCTGTTGACCCCAGTTACTATGTTTCTGATGACTCTGTGGGTTATCTGCTCTTTGGTATTAAAGCCATTGATCTTCGAGCCTCTTTGATTGAGCAGGAGCCACTGATAAAAGGGGATAAGTATGTGTTTATTCGAGAGACTTATCTGCAGCGGCGCGCCTTTCTTGTCAACGACGGTGTCGTTGATGAAGATCCTTTTTTAGATGAGGATGAGTGGGATTAAGGGTGGGTGATCGGCGCTGAACGTCTAGGAGTTGACCTGCTTAATCACCAGGCCTATCTCAAATTTGTGCTGATCACGCAGTGCATTGCAACGAATCACTTCGGCCGTTGTATTTAAGTTACTGAACTCTGAGTTTTCAGAAGGGACGGTCACAGAGATTCGGGTGCCTACCTTTAACTTTTTCTCTGTCTCGATTAATAAGCCTGCCCCGCTGATGTTCTTGCATCGCCCTTGATATCGTTCTGATGACCCCCCTGTTATGGTAAATGTAACCATGGTATCTATTTTTAAGCGGATGAAGCTCCGTTTTTCATTATGCAGATTTTGGGGTAGCGCCATAAAGGAATTACTCGTCTAAAAAATTGTTTATTAAGTTACCTTTAGTATAACAGAGAGATTCAGATCTGCTTGTTCACTTTT
>JAYPBG010000139.1:0-4325 GCA_038124075.1 Gammaproteobacteria bacterium | reverse complement strand
CGCATATCCATGTTGTGTCTATATGTTTGTTGTGCTTAATGTTTTCTCAAGCGTGCGTTGATCCGCGGTGAAGCGACGAATGCCATCGGCGAGCTTTTCATTGGCCATTGTGTTCTCATTGAGCGCCCATCGAAATGCACTTTCATCCAGCGCTATTTTATCCAGCTCACTCGGTAGGTTGCTGGGAGAGAGTGCGCGTTTAATAGGCTGATTGCTTTGAGCCAGTTCATCCAGCAGTGCTGGACTGATGGTTAATCGATCGCATCCTGCCAGTGCTTGTACTTCAGCACTGTTTCGAAAGCTGGCGCCCATCACAATGGTGTTATAGCCAAAGTACTTAAAGTAGTGGTATATCGATTTTACCGAGAGAACACCTGGGTCGTTTTCAGGGGTGTAACTCACCTCGGGGTGATGTGCTTTATGCCAATCCAGTATGCGCCCGACAAAGGGGGATATAAGGAAAGCGCCCGCTTCAGCGGCTGCAATGGCCTGCTCAAGTGAGAAGAGTAGGGTAAGGTTGCATTGAATCTCCTCTTGCTCAAGTATGCGTGCAGCTTGAATGCCTTCCCAAGTGGAGGCAATTTTTATTAAAACACGGTCACGGCTGATGCCGGCATCCTGATAAAAGTGGATCAAGCGTCTCGCTTTAGCCACGGTGGCTTGAGTGTTAAAAGAGAGGCGCGCATCCACCTCCGTCGAGACTCTGCCGGGAATCTGCTCTAAAATCTTTTTGCCGAACCCGACGGCGATCAGGTCGCACCAGTTGGCTAAAATGGCTGCTTCCGACCCACCCAATCTGTTGGCGTGTTCGCGGGCCTCTTTGATGATCGTGCGGTATTTTGGGTCGAATGCTGATTTAAGGAGTAGGCTTGGGTTGGTGGTTGCATCAACAGGTTTGAGCCGCTCGATTTGTTGGATATCACCTGTATCTGCGACAAGTGTGGTGTACTGTGCGAGTTGTTCGAGCGTACTCATCATAAAGGTTTCCTACTGAAAAGGTTAATATATCCATTATTAACAGCATAGACCAGACGTAGAGCCATGGTTTGAGATGTTTTTAAGTGCGTGTTTTAAGTGCGTGTTAAGTCAGCGGCGGTTTTTACAATGTGTAGGGCCTTATCCACTGAGTCATGGGCGCTGTGTGTGTGGGCCTGCTCACTTAAGTGGCGGCGCCAACGCTTACCCCCATATTGATGTTGAAAAAGACCCAACATATGACGAGTGATCGACTTTAAGGGGGTACCGGATGAGATTTCTGTTGAGATATAGTCATAATACCGTTCCAACAGCTGATACCGACTCGTTACAGGGGCGGGTGAATCAAAAATAAGTGGATCAACCGATGAGAGAATAAAAGGGTTATGATAAGCCGCGCGCCCGAGCATCACACCATCTACTTGACCTTTTTGTATAAAGTCCAGCCCAGTGTCTACCGATGTAATCCCACCGTTTAAAATAATATTCAAGTGTGGAAAAGCCTTTTTAATGTTAAAAACATAGTCGTAGTGCAGGGGAGGGATGGTGCGGTTCTCTTTAGGGCTTAATCCTGAGAGCCACGCTTTGCGTGCATGAACGGTAAAGTGTTGGCAGCCGCTCTGCTGGACGGTATTGATAAAGTGGTAGAAGGCCTCGTAGCTGTCTTGATTGTCAATGCCGATGCGTGATTTTACGGTAACGGGTATGTTGACTTTTGTCTGCATCGCGTCGACGCACTCTGCAACCAGGTTGGGTTCTGCCATAAGACAGGCTCCGAAGCGGCCACTCTGGACGCGGTCACTGGGGCAGCCAACATTGAGGTTGATCTCATCAAAACCGTGTGTTTCAGCAATGTCTGCGCACTCAGCCAGCGCTTGCGGGTCGCTTCCGCCCAGCTGTATGGCAATAGGGTGCTCTTCAGGCGCATAACGTAATAGCCGATCTTTGGGACCATGCAGGATGGCACCGGTTGTGATCATCTCTGTATAGACCAGAGCGTGTTGGCTCAGAAGTCGGACTAGGTAGCGGAAGTGTCGATCTGACCAATCGATCATGGGGGCGATGCAGAAGCGACGGTGCCGATTGATGGATTCGTAGGAGGTGTGTTTCATGGGCATCTGAGTCTGTCTATGGCGGTTTCAGGGCTTTTCAGGGCTTTCAGGTGGTTTGTTGATTAAGGCATTATTGTGTATGCCGATATACTGTGTGTAAGAGCATGTATAAGAATATTCACCCAATAACACGCTGTATTCTCTTGTTGGCTGCTATAATAAACATGTTCGTCTTTAGAACTGTACTCTTTTTACCATAATTTGATCTGGATATCTAAGCTCTATGTTAAATTCGATTACGGTTGGCCAGTATATGGCGAAAAGCCTAATCACCTTTTCACCTGATACCGAAGTGAAGGATGCCATTACGCTGCTCTTAGATAAAAAAATTTCTGGTGCGCCTGTGGTGGGGGTCGAAGGTGAGCTTTTGGGCGTTTTTTCTGAAGGCGATTGCCTGCGTGGTGGCCTTCAGGACAGTGATCTTGAGACGGTTGGGGAGTTGATGTCAACGCATGTTGACACGGTGCCTGCCGATGTGCCCATTATGGATATTGCAGATGAATTTGTAAAAAAAGGGCGACGGCGTCTGCCTGTTGTCGAGAATGGAAAACTCGTTGGGCAGATCAGCCGTCGTGATGTGTTACGTGCTGTAAAAGATTATATGTACCTCTACTAACCTCTACTCACCACGTTCACTCACATCTCTTTAACTGAGGCGTGGGCAACCGTGAACTATTATAGTAAGCCAAATTCTCTTCTTAGTTTTTCACCTTCAATCGAGCCTCTTTTATAGAAAACAGCCGGTTTTCCTTTGGGTGCATTTACCGTAATCGATCTGCCCTCTTCGCGGCAGTCGTAAATATCACCTGTCCATAAGTGTACCCACTCCTCTTGTGGTAGATAGACGTCCGTTTCTGTTTGGGTGTAGCCGGTCGTGGGGGCCACCATGAGGTCGGGCCCGAGCATAAACTGTTTTCTAAGATCATGTGCTTCAGGGTCATCAAAATAGTGCAGCATGGGGTGGCGTACCACGGGGGTTCCGGTCTCGTGGGCCTCTTTGTAGAGTTTAGATCGATACTCTTTTAGGGATGCGAAAATTTTGGCGGCTTGCTTGAAAGCAGGGAGCATCTCTTGGTCGTATACTTGAGCGTTATTTTTAGGTTGTAAGCCTTCGTGGGTACGGAGCAGCCCTGTAAATGCGTTGGTTTCTAGCCATTTGTGAAGAAGCCACGGTTCACGCTTTATGCCGATTGCACCAAGAGGTGTATTGACGCTGATGCTTGTATAGCCACCCACATCGCTGTGATTGTTGGTGATGCCGGATAGACCACCGCTGACTAAACCGGTGATTGAGCTTTCAAGGCCGTCATGATGGGAGTTGCTGGTCAGTTGGTCGCCTTCCCAGAGCATGGTTGTCGACTCTGGGCTTTTGATGTGACCGCAGCGGGTAAAGACGAGTATCTCCCCCTCTTTCCCTGACTCAAGAATGGCTTCATGGTTGGCTCTGGCCCAAAGCTCGGGGTAGGTGTTGTGCTGCTCAGATGGGTCGAGAGAGCTGTCGAGGGCGGCATCAAATGGGAATGACTCGCCGTAATCAGCCATCCAGCCTGAGACACCTTTGTCAATGAGCTGGCTTTTGATGATGCCCTTATACCACTCCCGTGCTTCAGGGTTAGCAAGGTCAATCAGGCCTGCTGAAAAGGTGGTGTTTTGTACCATATAAGGTTCACCATTGCGCTCTTTGAGCAAGAAGCCAAGGCGTTTGGCCTGCTGAAAAAAGTTTTCCTCTTGCTGTGAGTTTGATGACGATTGAGTATCGCTGGGGCGGTCGACGAGCATGGGGTTGATGTACGAGAGTACCCGAACACCGTCATCTTTTAGTGTTTGGATAACGTTTTCCCAGTTTGGATAGAGGGTAGGATCTGGTTTCCAGTCCCACCACAGCTGTGAACCGACCGCGGTTTGGCGCCGACCTACCCAGTCTTGAATCCAGACACCGCTGATGGGTATACCGTATGCTTTGCACCGTTTCACTGTGTCGAGTACTTTCTCTTCACCTCCTTGTACCCCCAGTATGGCGCCCTCATGGACCCACTGAGGTGGCTCATTCATTCGGCCTGTCTCTTCGGTATAGGCTTTGAGATGCTCGATGGGGTCGTTGAAGGTGCTGAGAGTTGCCTTTAATGTTTTATCAAACAGCTTTACTGAGACCCTATCTGAAGCGGTTAAATCAAACTCTGAATAGACCTGATTGGAAAGAGAGAAGGCTCTGTGTTGGTTTGAAAAGAAGTGGGGTAA
>JAYPBG010000138.1:296-9082 GCA_038124075.1 Gammaproteobacteria bacterium | reverse complement strand
CCTAGGTACATTACTTGTCAAGTGGCTATAGCGGCCCAAATAAAATAACTGAGCGGCAAACTTATTGCCGCCAGTCGCATCGGGCCGCACTAAAGGTCAACAGGGAGTTGCAAATCAACATAACGAAGTAAGTTAGCGCGTTATCGTTAGTGGGCTCTGAGGTTTCACCAATAGAGGCACGCCTTTAGCCACAGGGTACATCGCCTGACAATCCGTATCCATACACAGCCATGAGGTTTCTTTCTTCGAGAAATTTGTATGGTAACAACTGGGGCATCGAGGTGAAGGGGTGGGCAATGATTCGTCCAATTCTCCGGGCTTGAAGGCACAGACAAACATATGGATACCATTCTTAGTAGCCTCTGGATTTTCAAGTTCCTTAATAATACCCGGCAACATACTCTCGAGATACATCCTGTACATGGGCGACTCAGGGTGATTGATTTCTGGCGGCTTAAATTTTGCCGAGAAAAGCATGTACATCAAGGCAACGCCAAAGGCTGAACGCATAAACTGGCAGCTGTAGGTCTTCTCCATACCAAGTTCTTTAAGTATATCCAAATACCAGTCTTCATCCACCGTCTTACCCCGAAAGGGATTAAAGCGTTCGATGCGTTGCAACATTAAGGGGTAGTTGGCCACTTCGCTGGTGTTCTCAGTAAATGCGAGGGCACCACCAGGCGCGAGTACACGTACCATTTCCTTGACCATTTTAAAGCGATCCATGCCTTGCCCCATCACTTGGTTACAAACGACAGTTGCGAAGCTATTATCCGGGAAAGGAATATTCTGACCATCAGCTCCGAGATAGGCGCGATAATGGTTAACACCTTTATCAACAAGCACACCACGGGATTCCAGGGTGTTAGTGGAAAAGGAGCCGTCGCCAGGCATGTCGGTCCCAAAATCGATATGACCGCGTTCAGAGAAGATAAAATGAGAGGCAACGCCGTTGCTGATACCTAATTCCAACGAAGGAGAACGCAACGGTATTTTCTGAAACAAAGCACGGTGGTAAATCTCAAGAGCAAACCGGAATGGTGTGCGGTAGATCTCTGTCTGATAGTACATGGAAAAAACTTTCTCTTTTGCTTTTCCAACCAGTTCACTTATTTCCGGTATGGGCGGTATGTTCATCGAAAGCTGGTCCTCAATCTATGCTGGTGTTTTTAACAGGGTTCGTACTAATAACGCCCCCTTAGCTTTAGTTTGTTCAAAAAAGACCTAATCCATGCCGGTGCCAGAGCACTAGGCGCCCGACGAGCCCAAGCCGCTGAGCGTATAGATAATACGTGATGCGGTTGGGCGAGGAAGGCAACAACGGTACAGTACTTGTCAAGTGGCTATAGCGTCAAAAATATCACCGGCTCAATGCTGTATGCATTGAGCATGCCATTATCAGGATGACCCTACGGTTTGAGGATATGGACATTCGTTGGTTGAACCTGGCAAAAGAGGGCCAGGGTAAGACTCAGTTCAGCTTTGCTATAGAATCTCTACAGAATGATCAGCTAGCAAGATTTATAAGGCCGATATCATAATGTGGTTTTAATGGCATTGTTTGGTAAGATTCTCTTAACGCCTTCGTCTTGATGCCTAAATAAGTGTTCACTTCCTACTGCTGGCATTTTCTTTGCTATATTTATCAGTACTGCTTAGCATAAAACCTAAATGATTGATCACGGGAGAAAAAGTTATTTTTATAGAGGTACAAAGTACTAGAGTGTGCAATATCTGGCCTGGTTAGATGATAAGAAGCTCGTCAGTACTTAACCGATGCAGTCGTACACGGCAGAGATCTGCCGGTCGTTACATCGTTAAATCTCTCCAACGACAGAAGAAACTTACTAGGGAATGGGCAAGAAGAAGAGGCGGAATCAAAGAGATGACTATATACAAAGCATTGAATAGTGGGTTGAGATAGTGGGGCAGAGTCAGACAATAACATTGGACCAGGCAATCACTATGGCGAGAGAGAGCTATGCCGGAATGAATTGGTCCTTGGCAATTGATATTAGCCAAAAATATCTCCAGCACGATCCGCAAAATGTTGAAATGGCTTTTATACTAGGTATGTCACTGGCGAGTGATAAAACCCGGTATTCGCAAGCCTTGGTGTATCTTGAAAAGGCCATAAACGCCCCAGGGCTGGCGGCAAAAGATAGAAATCTGGCCATTGGCAAGGCGTCAGAGATTTTAGTCGCTCAGTCAAAGTTCGAAGAAGCTGAAGAGGCCCTCAAGAATATTGATGACTGGGCCGTTATAGAAGGCACAACGGCTGATATCAGTGGCGATAATTTTCAGCAGTACGTTAACGCCATCAACTCCCAGGTGCCGAAAGTTGATATAAAGCGAACAGTAAGCTCGGCCTCGACGTTTGATTGTTTGGTTCAAGGGCAGGAACAATCATATAAACAAGTGTTAAAACGTATCGATGAGGCAATGAATCTATTGCAGCAACTGTCTCGCAGTGTGGGGCATATTGAGCCGCAATCCTTACTGCCTCTACACCGGGATGCTTTAAAGCACATTCGTCAACTGGCAGAAGATTACCCGCTTAATCCATATTGCGTTGTTGCTAAATCACTGGAGATTGCCTTTGCCCACAGGCACAGTGAGCTGCTGGATGAGAGCCAGCGTGTCTGTGAAATAGGCAGTAGGGAATCAACGTTCTCGAAATATCTCTTAACGAAAGACAGCTTTGGTGGAACGACAGACAAGCATATTCACGGTTTCGGACTCTCACCCCTGGCGGTTAAGGCAGCGCGCCTGGACAATAGAATAAACAGCGGGACAGTGTGTGATTGCATTAACCTTCCTGTCAATGACAGCGCCTTTGATTGCCTACTCAGTCACGATTTTCTCAAACATGTCTCTGACAAGACTGCTGCATTACAGCACTATGCCAGGGTATCGCGATACTCACTGTATAACGACATTACGGCTAACTGGGTACTGGGACTGGAAGGCATTAAATATTGCCAGGCAAAGGGCTGTCACAACGTAGTGAAACTGCTTTGCAGCCGTGAGATGCGAAACGGGTGCCTGGCCACATCATTACAAAAGAAAGAACAACTGGACTATCTCGCCCAGACCGCTGGATTGCAGATTGTCGATAGTTGCAGCTATTTGTCAGCTGAAACGATGTCTCATGCCAGAAAGGTAGCGACAGAAGATACGGTGAGTGATACGGAAAAAATTCTCTGTCTTTCCGCTCCTCTGAAACAAACCGTATTACCATTGACAGAAGAGTTGTGCCGGTTACTGATAATCTATGATGCCCTGTTGGGTCCTCAGAACGACACGCGCGTATCTTATCTATGTAAAAGTGCGGACAAAATCGCCCGACCTTTGCAAGATGAGACTCTGAGATGCCCTGTTTGTGCAACAATGGTGGTAACCAAAGACCCTTCGACGATGACCTGCCGTCATTGTGCTCGGACTTACAACGTTAAGGACGAGATGTGCTTTCTAATCCCTGACAATCTAGCACACGTTGAGCAGAACTATTCACCCTATAATATCGCCACCCATGATCCAGCACTTTATGAAAAAGCCCGGCGATTGCATGAGGAATCGCTGGTATATATTCTTCATGACCACGACCCCATTAGTGATGAGCTTGATATACACAAGTCCATCGGAATGAATGGCAAGGGCTATGTTTCCATACTTGATAGTGAAGTCACCGGTGAGTTTAATTTTTATCGCAATATCTTTGATGGCTGGTCACAACGTTGCATGAAAAAGTTCAAGGCCGTTGTCAGTGAAATAGAAGAAAAGTCTGATCGCGTACTCATGATCCGAAATACAGAGGATTTGTTAACAGCGTATAAAACTGAAAAATTGGGTTTATTGTTAGCCTGTGAAGGTGCTAAGTTGTTGGAAGGCCGACCCGAAGCTCTGGACGAGTGGCATAGACTTGGGTTACGTCAGTTGCAATTGACCTGGGCCTGGCCTAACCAGGTAGCGGGTTCTTTCTTTAATCCTGATTCGGGGCTTTCGGAAGCAGGAAAACAGGTCATCCGAAAAATGAATGAACTAGGGATGATTATAGACTTAACTCACGCGTCGCAGAAAACCTACTACGAAACCCTTGAACTTTCAAGCAAGCCAATTATCTTTTCCCATGGTGGCTGCCGAGAAGTACTGAATAGAACTCATCCGACTTTTTCACCCTACTGGACCTACTTTAAAGACGAAGATCTACAGGCAATGAAGCAAAATGGTGGGCTATTGGGGATTCATTTTTTTAAGCCTTACTATTTTCGGAAGAAGGGCAAAGTCAACGATATGACCATTGAGACACTGTTAGACCATTTCGATTATGCCGTTGACATCATGGGTATAGAGCATGTGGCTCTAGGTGGCGATTACTTTCCCGCTTATGGTGAATGGTATTACATGCAAGCGGGGCAGAACTCGGTACCCATTGAGTATGTCGTTGAGAAAAGAGATTTAATTCATTTTACTGCAGCTCTTCTTAATCGAGGTTACTCAGAGGAAGACGCGAAAAAAATTCTTGGGGGTAATTTCCTGAGAGTTTGTAAGGAGGTGTTGGGATAGTTATGGCGAATTCCAATTTATTTTTACCAGATGTGACGGAAGCGCAGATAAGCGAAAATCTGAACAAGGCAAAGGACTATCTTGAAGAAGCGCTGGACTCCCATAGAAACCGACGGCAAATCGAGTTGCTACAAAAACTCGTCTCGCAGAACAGTGGTAAGAAACCTCCGGTTTGGGTTTTTTCCACAGGACGTTGCGGCACTTTTGCCCTGCATAGCTTTATGCAGAAATCAGACAGCATTGCCCCGTATCACCGGCGCGGACGTCCACTATTTAATAGAAACGAAGTGTTTTACGGTTTTGCCTTTGGCTTGTGTAATCCCCAGTGGGTTGAAGAAGCTTGCTTCGATTATCTGACCGATCAAACCATCGGTGAACTGATTTCCTCTCAATTATGTGAACGGCAATTTGTCTCCTTGGATAACCACCAGACAGCATGGATACCGATCATATTGAAAGCCTTTCCTGATGCGGAGTTTGTACATTTGATCAGGGAGCCACGGGATGAAATCAGCTCCTGGGCGAAAAAGAATTTATATAATCATAATCAAATTACACCCGTTATGATTCCTAGATCACAGTTCGGTGAGTATAGAAGTTTCAAGTCGGCTCCGTGTAATCTCGATTTACTGGTGCAATTGGCTTGGCATTGGCGCGTACTCAACTTGTATATCGATCGCTCTCTCGCCTTGCTTGGGACAAACAGTTTTCTGATGAAATCAGAAGATCTGTATGCCGCTGATGGCAAAGTCTATGATGAGCTAGCGACTATCTGTGACCTAGGGCACCTCGATTACACTGCGTTTAAAGAGCATCTGAGCGTTAAGCACAATGAGATGTCCGCTAAGGGGCCGCTCTCTTGGGTGAGTAGAGATTCGTTCCAGAGCGGCTGGACCAGGCCTTTGGGCGAAACCCATGGACAGCTTATGATGAAATTTGGCTACAACTATATATAGAGAACTGCTTCCAGGCAATCACCTCTTAATCTTCGCGGGAGTTCGCAATGTTATCTTATATTTTTGATTGTCCAACTTGTAATAGCTCAGACAAGGAAACACTGCTCCGCTCTATTAATCGTGGCAATATTTCAGATTTTGAGAAGGTAGTCATCTGCAAGCATTGTGGTCTTGTTTATAAAAACCCTGTAGTCCCCGATGATACCCCGCCTTGTTATCAGGACCCTGAATTGTGGAATACCGATTACTTTCGCCAAAGAGCAGATGAACTGGCTGAGTATATAAAAAGCGAGGTGGACTTTCAGCCTGGTATGAAATTTCTGGAAGTCGGTGCGGCTAGGGGCTTGTTGCTTAATAGTTTAAAGCAGAAATGCCCTGAGATTGATGTCTACGGCGTAGAGCCCGCGGTTGATGTAGCCAGGCAGGCGGCAAGAGCGTTTCCGTCAATCAATATGTTTCCGTCCAGCATTGATGAATGCCACTTTTCACCGGGGGCCTTCGACATTGTCGCGGTGATTGGTGTTGATTATCTTTTTCTGAATCATGGCGATTCCATGAGAAAAATATCTTCTATGGTGAAAGAAGGCGGCCGCATCTATGTCGAGCGCAACATGTTTCTTGGTAAATCGACCCTGACAAACCAGGAAATGTTCGATTGTGAGGACGTGGTTGGTAGTAACTCAATGTTTAGAACCTGGTTTACCGATGAGATTTTTCGTGTCCAATTAAATCGTTTTTTTGATATCGAGAAAGTCGCGAGATCTGTAAAGCAATTAGTGCCTCCAAGAAACCTTGAGAACTACCATCTGGGTTACTGGTGTAAGAACAATGAAAGCAAGACAGGTGAAGCCTGTCTGCCGAATGGCTACGAGCAATGGTATGGGCAAAACAAGGCATGGTTTCAAAATCTGGCCCGCCAGACCTCTATTCGTGAATTGGAAATGTTAAAGGCCGTAGGTGGCAAACGTGCAATCATTTTTGGCTTTACCGAAGAGTCGCGTTTTCTTATAGACTTGATTCGTGAAATCGGCGGCCTAGAAATCGCGGGTATTGTCGCGGATACGACCCCCCACATTCAAGGCTATGAAGGTTATAAGGTCGTCGGCACGCAAGACGCTGCTAGTCTAGTGACCGGTTCTGAGTTTGTACTGGTGGCTACGCTGGTTGATCATGACAAGGCTTTTCAGGTTGCGACACACTATATGCCGCAGGGAGTGCCAATACTCCCCTGTTTTCGCACTAAGAACGCTTTGATCTCTTCTATTTTTTCTTCGAACGATGAGAATAAATTTCAAGTTAAAGCGTTTTTGCCTGCCACGCTTTCAGGAATTTCAAAGAATAAGGCCTTCAGGTTGAATTCATTGGTTCAGGCCCATCAGGTACAAGATTTGGTTTAATGGCTCCAATGGAGCTGACATGTTAACAGGTTGGTGGGATAGGTAGTTTTCAAACCATAGGCTAACAGAAGAGGAGGGCATAATGAGACATAATGCGGTAAGAGCTTGCTTTCGGTACGTGATTAATCTGTTATAACCGTCGCAACACCTTTTCAGCCACTTGAGATATTTGAGCCTCTCCTACCGCAATAGTCTCTTTTGTTTCATATAAAATCGTCTCAACAGTTTTCCATTTAATGAGTGAAATCGCATCCTCAGGCGATATTTTACTATTGAGAAAAGCATCAAAGACCGGCCCCTTTTTTGCCTATCCCGCGTGCCAGTACTTCATGGTTAGACGGCTCAATACGCTCAGAATACTCACCTCTGTTAAGGGTGTCGCTGGCAAGCTTAGTCACTAAATCAGCTTGAATGCCTGGGCCACGTTTCTCATGCGAAAAGGCGTTGAGGTTTCCCTACCTATTTCTCCTATTTCTCCTATTTCTCCTATTTCTCCTATTCCCTATATTTGATCTCGATTCAGCCTCGATTCAGCTTTAAGTCATTATCATTAAGGTTATTCGATGAACAGGTGTACCCAGTGGGGTCTGAGTTGGAGGATAACCTTATGAAAATCAAGAATATTATTAAGAGTCTGGCTGCTTTTTCTGCGCTTGTTGGGACGTGTGGACTGGCCTACGCACAGTCTGATGTCTCATATGTCTATGCGACGGTATTGGAAGCGGATCCGATGGTCCGTATTGTTTCCCACTCTACGCCACGTGAAGAGTGTTGGCGGGAGCAGGTTGTTCGTCATGAGCAGAGGGCACAGTCGCCCACAGGGGCCATAATGGGTGGGATCATTGGGGCGGCGATTGGGCATGAGCTGGGGCACCATAAGCGCAATAAACAGGTTGGGGCCGTTGCAGGCGCACTGCTGGGGTCCGCTGTGGGGAATGATGTGAGCCGAGCCCATGCCGGCACGGGCCAACCTCATGTTGTGACTCAGCAGAGATGCAGAACGGTCTTTGATGCCTATGAGGAGGAGCAGATTACCGGCTATCGTGTCATATATCGTTATAATGGCAAAAACTATACCACTCAGACAAGACAACACCCTGGGGATACCCTAAAATTGAGGGTGTCAGTAACCCCTATTCAGTAACCCCCTGATTGAAAGGCGCACAAGGCGCACAAGACGTTCATTGCTAGGACATTGAGATGTTCCCATTGATAAAGAGAGTGAGAAGTGGCAGAAGCAACAGAGGTGTCAGGCGTGCTCGAACACCTATAGAGCAGGGTGTTTTAGCGCTGGCTATCTTGCTGTTGGGTATCGTGCTCGGTGGCCATTCAAGTGCGTGGGCCGACCCAACCGATCACTTACGACCAGGCTTTGCACCCGCGCATATGCCGAAGGTAGACCCCAAGCCTCAGCATCGCAACCACTCAGATCTGTCTGGTGTTGAGGTCACGCTTGATAAAGCCATAAGGATGGCCGAGCGGCGTTATGGTGGGAAGGCTTTGTCGGCGAAAAAAATCCGTGGAAAGGGGCCGCTTGTTTATAAGGTGAAACTGCTCTCTTCAAAAGGTCGAGTCAGTGCCGTGTTTGTTGATGCGGAAACAGGCGATGTGTTTAAAACGCGCCGATAAAGCGTGAATGAAAAGGAAAAAAGGTAATAAAATGCCATGCAGAAGGCTATGCGAGTTAGGTTATGCGAGTATTGATAGTTGAAGATGATCCAAACTTAAATCAGCAGTTAAAGGAATTTTTAGTCTCTTCCGGCTATTCGGTTGATGCGGCCTTTGATGGTCGTGACGGCTTATTTATGGCAACGCAATATCCTTATGATGCTGCGGTTATCGATTTGGGGCTGCCTAAGTTGGATGG
>JAYPBG010000138.1:0-286 GCA_038124075.1 Gammaproteobacteria bacterium | reverse complement strand
ATCGGTTCGTGAGAAAGCGCTCAATGTCCCAATTTTGATATTAACGGCACGTGATCATTGGCAGGATAAGGTCGCCGGTCTGGATGCAGGGGCTGATGACTATCTTACTAAGCCGTTTCATCATGAGGAGATGTTGGCGCGTGTAAAGGCGTTACTCCGCCGTTCGGTTGGGCTTGCGAAGCCAAGCGTAACCTATGGTCCGATTACGCTCAATACAAGCAGTCAAGAGGTTCAGTTGGATGGTGAGCGGCTGGAGTTGACGGCGTATGAATATAAGGTGCTTGAG
>JAYPBG010000137.1:7303-9117 GCA_038124075.1 Gammaproteobacteria bacterium | reverse complement strand
GCCCTACCGTGATGACCACTAACACAAACCGAACCGATGCTACGCCTTTGCAACGCCTAATCAAACAGCCCTTCTTTTCTAACATGGATGCCGTTAAAGATCATGCCGTTATCATATTTGATGATCATAGTGAAGCAGGCTCTTTTACTACAACCTTAGCCAATACCGTCTATAGTACCGCAAAGAGCGTATTAGGAGTCGTCACATTATCCGCGTCACCCTACACACATGGCGGTATCTACAGCTCGCCCGAACTGCAAAACTTTGTACGGGAACTACTGGATGCACGCGCCTGGGGGCCCTATGCACAGGAGAGCGATGAGGTAGAGGAAGCACCCAGCGACTATTTTGATGCGGAACTTAGAAATTTGGGTTTAAGCATTAAAACGCTCACAACCTACGAAGCCTTAGTCATTGCCGCCATGCTCGTCGATTCAAATTCAGAACAAGAAATACAGAAATTTAATAGGCTTAACCCTGCTGAGCAAGCGTCCTATAAAGGCGTTATCGCAGAAGGGGACTCCGCCTCAAATTTGCTAGCAGACCACCCGATGTCGGCCCCCGAAATCGTGAGCAGGCTGGCTACTCTTATGCTCGGTGCACGTAGCGAGCGCTAGAGATATAATATCATTATGATAATATTCTTACAGATCATAACACGCTATACGTTTACAACGTGATAACCTTTGATTCATTAAATGTTTGAAATTTATGCGTCAGCAACGAATCCAGCTCTGCTCTATGCTCGGTATATGTAATACCAAGAATTTCTAATAAATGAATAATCCGTACCAAAAAGAAAGGAATCTACCTTCACTCTCACTTAAATCTGGAGAAAGGAATGGGATTTATTTTTCCTATCCTCGCGTTGGATGGTGTGTTTGCGGAATTAATGGTTTTTATCTATTCGCGGCTGTTTTTATGGTTTTTTATTAAATGGTATTACTACTGTTCCATCTTCAAAAAATAATAGGGTTTTTATGGTCGGTTTTATCAGCGTTCCTTCAGTAGTCACAAGCACTACGGTGCACACAGTTAATAATAGAAGTGTACATCAAGAGCATGGTGTGGTATATTGCTGCTTATTTAGCTGAAGCTGATACAGCCTCATTAAGATAAACGTGCAAGGCTATGATAGATCCGGTTTTTACACGTCATCTAAAGTTTCCTCTGCCACAATAGCGCAATGAAGGGTAAATGAGAACGGTGTCTCTTTTGAAAAAAAACCTTCTAACTGCTCTGGGTAAGCTTAAGCAATTAGGTGAAGCTCATTCTGTTGATAAAGTGTTAGTAAGTCTATTCCACATTGATGAGTCATCGGTCGCACTCCCTGACTCTTTGTTAAAACAGCGAGCTCTTTTATTTGAGTTGCATGACTACTACAGCGCCAATCCGAATGAGTTCTCTAAACTATCAGAAGAATTATTATCTGGCAATACCAGAAAATTTTATGCTACTGTAGGTGGATTATTTTACGAAAAAGATAATAATGATGGGGGTAATTCACAATTTCTGTATTTCAAAGAGTGCGGGACGATAGGGTTCAGAAAAAAAATCGTGAATAAATGTGTTGGTAGTCTATTGTTTTTTTGTGGAAGATACGAACAAGGTATATTTGATTGTGGACAGTTGATTGAGGGGCTCAAGATTGATGAAGGAGATCGTTATGAAGGCTGCTTTAAGAAACAGTACTTGGTTTCAGGGAAAATATTGAGATCTAATGGAAAAATCTTGGAGGGCAAGTTTAGAAATGAAAAGTTACGGAATGGCACGGTTACTTACAGTGATGGGAGGACGAAAGTATATAAAAACGG
>JAYPBG010000137.1:6861-7293 GCA_038124075.1 Gammaproteobacteria bacterium | reverse complement strand
GTTCTAGACTGCTTACTGGATAAAAAAAGGAGTGATGATGGTAAAGTATTTTCGAATTCTATGGATGCTATTTTTGATATTGATACCAGTGACCCCTTTGGTAGGAAGGCAGTGTTTCAGAAATATATACTTCAGAAATTTATCATGAAATAAAGGGTGATACAAATAAATTTTCTACATTACAACAAGCTACGTTGAGCGATGAGAGTGAGCTCTTTATCGATGACTACCATTTTTCGATGAGTGATAGGGGGTCTATGGCATTTATCAATAGATCGCACAGTAGAGGGGTACTAGTCTACGCTGATGGTGATATCAAAAAGGGGTTTTGGTTTAATGGTTGTGAGTTCTCCGGAAAGCTGTTAACAAGCGAGAGTTTAAAGGAGGGCTTATTCTCTGGTAATACCCTGATTAAGGGTGAAGTAAAGTATT
>JAYPBG010000137.1:3071-6735 GCA_038124075.1 Gammaproteobacteria bacterium | reverse complement strand
AAAAGGGTAAATTTTGTTCTTGAAAAAGAGTTGTTGTTACAAGGGGCAATAATCTAAAGTATACTAAAGTAAAAGATCCTCGCGATTATGGTGACTTAATATATTTTAAAAAGGACTCAGTCTATTATAGGCATTTTGTAGGCGCATTATTAAATGGGTGCCAACTCAGTGAAGGTAAGGGCTTTGGGGTTTCTGGAAAACAGTCGGAGGCGGCGTCTTTTTTAAACGATTTTCTATCAAGATTGCCTTATTTAGAAGTGGTAGGTAAAAATCCTATTGAAGCAAGATTAAGAAAAAAGGTTATGGTTAATGTTAAGAATCGATTCAAGAAAATCATTAAAAGTGTTGATCTTAATGAGGCGATTGTAAATGATAATTATTTGTCTAAAATCATGTCAGATCAAAAAAGAAAACCTGTGCTCATAATCGGTGGTAGTAAAACTCATAGTATGGGCTATATTTTGTTCGAAAATAGGTTGTATGTGTGTAATAAAGGTGCGTCGGCGAGAGATCAAGGGGATGCTGAAGGTCCTCAGTTGACAAAGAAGGTAAGAGCAATAGTGCCATATTCGATTAAAGATGATGATTCATCTCGAAATTTATTAAAATCATTATTAATAGATAAATCTAAATTCGAAAAAGCTAAGGATGTCTATGATAAAATTGATGGCGTTTTAAGCGAATCTGAAGATACCCCTTTTAATTTTAATCCAAAACAAAACGCACAAAGAATTGGAAACTGTTGGTTATTATCTCCATTAACAACAATTTACGCACTGTCTATCTTATCCTTTAAAGCTGAGCTTTCAAAGATGAGTGAATATAAAAAATCTCAATTCAAGAAGCATTATCACCATGAGATTGAGACAGATAATGAGTTGGCAGCAAGGCTTGGGAGATCCTTTTATAAGGATCATTTATCCAAAAAGCATATGATTGCTGTACTGGCCAATGAGATGAGTCAGAGTCAATGGGATAAGTTTGTAATAGAGTTCGCTATGAAGGTAGAGGTTGCACCAGATAAAATGCGCCGTTTGAAAAGTGCGCGTAATTAGTCACCTTGCGACGCCGGTAACCTCGACGCCGAAGGGTACGGAATAAAAGAAGACCTCTCTTCCTATGCATGAGGTGTTGGCTGCCCTCTCAAGTACGCCTACCTGAAGCGCTTATCTGAAACGATGGTCCATGCGGTTATGCTTTAGGTGTAATACAGCATCATAAACAGCGTTTTTTAGCCCAAGCCGACAGCTCTCATTTGATTATTGCGCAGTGGTTCGATATATTGTTTTGGTTAATATTTGTGCAACATTATTCAAGAGAGCGCTATGACCATTACATCTGCCCCTTTTTCTACCCATACTAAAAACGGCCTAAATGACTCAATCAAGCGTAAAGCGCTTAAGGCTTCGTCCGCGCCTGATCATGGCGAGTATCATGAGTCCTCAGCGCGTCAGGTAGGGCGTGTACCCAATGGCGCTTTTCACGCTATGTTCACTCCGCCGAGCGCCAGCAGCATGGCCAGTGTCGCTCATGTCAGCGAAGCAGGTGAGGGAGCCTCACCACCCCTGCGTGATGGGGAAAGGGCGCGTTTTAAGCAGATCATGGAGGGCTCCATAGACCTTGTGAGACGCCGAGGTGCATACGGTTCTGTTTACCAACCCCAGGCGCTTCGATGTGCTCGCGTTGAGTTGTTGAGACAGTTTGTTTCCAGGCTGTCAGGCATGGGGTATGTGATACAGGATGTCTATCTAACGGGCAGCTCTGTAGGTAGGGTGTTCAGTGAGGAGGGCCCCTTATCGGATGCTGAACTGGCCTCTTTTGATCGTGATATCCATATACAGCTTAAAAAGGTAGAGGGGGGGCAGGCGTGGCGTTATGAGCGGGTTGAGTATGCGATGAACGTGGCCATTTCGGATCTTCTCGGTACAGACCAGCAGGAGGTGCTGTATGGAGGGCGCCGCTTTGAAAACTTAGCGGGTGGTGAACCCCTTCGGCTTTTCCAGCTGGGCAACCATAATACGGATATCGATCTCTCTTTCTCAAAACCAAATTTTGCAACCCTCGACTCGGCCCGGGTGATCAGCATCAAACACTATATTCAACAAGGAAGTGTAGAACGTATTCGCAGGGAGTATCTGCATGATGCTGAAGCGGTTGATCGCTGCATCGCAAATAATACGATCGATCTGGTCGATACGAGTTGGGATAAAGTGCTGCCCGTTGCTAAGCGCCTCTCTAAAGGGATGACCTACGCAGCGCCCGAGACGGTGGACACGCTCTATCGTACGGTCTTGGCGCATATCACTGAAGGCGGTATCAGTGCGCTTCATGAAAAATTGCGCAGACAAAGCGGTGATCAGCTGCTGACGCTGTTGCTTGATTTCTCTTCATGGGTCAAGCCGGGTCAGCTCAACGGTGCGAATAAAATGGTGCAGACGGTTGAGCAGCAATTTTTTAATCTGCTTTTCGGTGATCTGCTCACCAGGATAAAAGGTTACCCCAGTGAGGTGCCCAAGAAGATCGCCTCTTATTTAACATCCATCGATGGCGCATTAAAAGCGCCTGAGGCGATAAAGGATCTGCGTACGCTGATTGTACTGGAGACGGCGTTGACCCAAGCGTTGACCCAAGAGGATGAACGAGTGCGGTGCAATGTGGGCAACACGGATGGATGTTATCATGCGACCTATTTAAAGAATGAGAAAAAAATACACCTCTATTACTACAATACCACGCCCTTTTCAGGTAAAGAGGATACAGGTAAAGAGAGTCCAGATAACGAGCGTCTCAGGGGAGGCGATCTCGACCATATAAAGGCGTCGCTTGCTCAAAGCGTGATAGAGAAACGCGAGCATTTCTTCCAGATGGCGCAGTCCTCTGGGTTTAAGCGGTCGAAAGCGTTCATTCAATCACGGCCCAGTTTGGAGGGGCAAAGCAGCTACCTTGCAACGCATACCAGTTTAAACAGTGTGATCAGCCGTATTGAATCGGCTGAAGAGCGCGGGGGCGTGCAAGCAGAGAGGCCGTTAAAAGGGGGGGGTGATGACGGTGATCACGGCGGGATAAAAAAGAGCGCTAAAAAAGGTGCGAAGAAAGGCGCTAAGAAAGGCGCTAAGAAAGGTAATAAGGCCCAGAAAGGTGCTAAGAAAGGCGTTAATAAAAAGAGCGTTGAGTTGAACGAGCGTGATAACACGCTGGCGCTGTTGGGCAGTCCGCAAGCGGTTGAAACGACAGCTCAGTTGTTGGGCCTTAACCAAGCGGTCGCCTTGCTCAATTCGACGGATCTTTCTATTGATGCTTTAGAAGAGCGCTCAGAACCGCTTCAGATACGCTGGAAAAATACCACCTGGACCCTTGAATTTAATGCGGGCGCTTCAGCGGGCGGGGTGGGTTCACAAGGGGGAGGGACTCAAGAGGAGAAAACAAGCGGTAAAAAAGTGGCACAGTTTCAAATGGGGCGGCGTAGAAAGCGCCTCATTGAGATGCCTTTTACACTTGATAAAACCAATGGGTTTAATCTGAACACTCACGAAGCCCGTTTTGCATTTGGCAGGGTGGAGTATAACGGCCGTGTTGAGCTGGTTGAGTCGCTTAACGGTGATATCAGGGATATTTTACCCGTGGGGGAGGAGGGGGTGATCACCCTCGTTGATCAAGGGTTGAC
>JAYPBG010000137.1:2564-3061 GCA_038124075.1 Gammaproteobacteria bacterium | reverse complement strand
ATATCGCCGTTTCTGAGTTGTCTGGTATTGCAAACGAGGATATGCCGGATGCGTTGACGGTAAATATGGGTGCGTTGATTAGGCAGCCGGATGCGCTTGTGTTTCATGGCAGTAAAGCGCTTTCATCACAGGGTGATGTGATGTTTGAAGGTCTGTTTCAGCTGATGTCGACTGGAAAAAACGTGCAAGGTTCTGTAGGTGGGGCTGCAAAGGGTTCTGTAGAGCATCTGCTTTTGCCCATCAAAGGGGAGGCGTATCTACAGCATGATCCTAAGGTTAAAATGTCGGTCGATTGCCTAGATGATGGCGTGCAGGGTGCTAAAAAATATGAGCACTGTCTGCTTATGAGCAAACAGTTTGCCAATGGCGCTCTTAATACCCTGCTTACAATCAATTTAAAGAGCCGTGACCAAGTGAAGTCTGAGCAGAGTATTGAGTGGGTTCATGAAGATAACAGTAAAAATATCTTTATGAAGCTTGAGGATTACTCGGATGGG
>JAYPBG010000137.1:0-2554 GCA_038124075.1 Gammaproteobacteria bacterium | reverse complement strand
CTCTATGTTTGCGATTATTGCAGAGCACCTTGATCAGCTGGAGGTATCCGGATTTACCTCATCCTCTGAAGAGGTGCCTGAACGCTTTTCGAAAGAGAAAAAACAGCGTGCTGCTCGAGAGAGAAAACGAGTCGTTCGGGCCGATACGGCTAGGAGTGGAAAAGTGGCGTCATACTATCATGTGGATGTCGATCATCTGACCTCGTCACGCATTAAACGGCTTGATTTGACCGACTTGGCGATTGTTGCGAAACCTAATGGGGTGATCTCGATGAAGTCGGGTAGTTACGAGTATAACGGGCTCTCGTGTGAAGGGCCTTGTCAGACTCGGGCCCGGATGACCCGGCTCACGTTTGATAATCACGCGCTTACGCAGCTTATGGGCGTTACCATCGATCGGAAGAATACGATGTTTGGGCATATATATATCAATGGTCAAATGAGATTGGATCCTGAGTTGCCTTCATCGGTTTCGAGTGGAGCGGTGGAGCTTCTGCTGTGTGAGCAGCAAGGGTTTGACGATGGCGCTTTAAGAGGAAGCCGTACGATGTTGTTTGGCCGACGTCACGATCACGCACGGAGCCTTATCGAGAATGCAAAATGTAATGCAGATATTGGGTTTGAACTGGAGGAGGGTACCCAGCCTACGCATCGACTGAGTGACAGGGTTCGGGAGTTCAATGCCACGTATAAAATCGCCTATGGTGAAGAGAAAGCGAACTATAGCTTTATGTGGAAAGGCGAAGCCCTTAAACTTTCTCACCAGAATGATGACTATGCCAGTTTCTGTATACATGCTGATTCGTTGTTTGGCCCGATACCTGAAAGCGGCTCCAAAACGTTTTCAGTTGCGATGCCTGAATCGGTGGTCAAGTGGGGGGTGTCTAAGCTTTCATTCACTTTAAAAAAGAGGCCTCAGGGTAACTATACCGTGCGTGTGGAGCTGCGTTTGGGTGAGGACTACTGCATTAAGATTGCATGTTCAGACAGCACAAAACCAAACGCTGTTTTTGCCGTTAAGAGTTCAAATGGCAAGCAGACCGTATTGGATCAAAACTTGAGAAATCTTGATGTGGAGAAGAGCAAGGGTGAGGCCTTGTATATGTACAGCTTGGGTGCTTTACATCTGCTCTGCCGATACCTTGATTTTACAACGCAATTCTCATCGAGGTTAACCTCTTTGCTCGATTCGAGTGCGCAGGATTGGCTCGAGAATGTACCGATGCTCTCTTAAACGGATATTTAAACGGATATTTAAAGGTACACGGTGGTCTTTATTAGGTGCCGTTTAGAGGGCGGGGCCTAATACGTGCCAAACCGTCTCGAGCATAATGGGTTGTGCTTTAGCGGTGGGGTGTAGGCGGTCGGCTTGCATTAACGAAGGCTCTGTGGCGACCCCTTCTAAGAAAAAGGGAACAAAGAGCGTGTTGTGCTTCTTCGCCAGAGCGGCGTATAGGTCGGTCAGTTGCTGAGTGTAGCGTGGGCCATAGTTAGGCGGCATGCGTATCCCGATCAGCATCACTTCGGCGCCAGCGCTCTTAGAGTGAAGTATCATTGACTCTAGGCTTTTTTCTATTTGTTTAATGGGGGTGCCACGCAGCGCATCGTTTGCTCCCAGTTCAATGATGACCCAGTCGGGTTGGGCCTGTTTCAGTCGACGAGGGAGTTTACGCGCGCCTTGAGCGGCTGTCTCACCGCTGATGCTGGCGTTGGTGATCTTCCATTGTTGTGGCGTGTGCGTTTGAGCGACTTTATGCAGGTGTACTTCACTCTTTAGGTGATCTCTATTTAGTTGATCTTCTCGGGTTGTTTGATGTTTCTCTAGACGTGTTCTCAGGAGTTCGACCCAGCCTTCTCCGCGTTTTAGCCCATACTCCGCGCTTAAGCTGTCCCCCATCACCAAGATATGTTTTATGTGGTTGCGCTCTTCGGCTCCGAGGTTTGGGCTGAAGAGCGCTGGCGTGAAAGATAGTAGGATAAGAGAGAGAAAAAGAGCAATAGAAACGGGCGTGGCATTCATGGTGTCTCGACTCACTGTGCATTAACAGGGTTCAACAGAGCTCAACAGGGCTTTTATTTCCGGTACGCAGGCACCGCAGTTGGTGCCCGCTTTACAATAGTGCCCAACCTCTTGATGAGTCGTCAAGCCTTGAGACTGTATGGCCTTGAGGATGGTTTTCTCACCGACATTAAAGCAGGCGCAGACGGTGGTGCCTGTATCCTCGGTGCCCAGGGTTGGGATGCCTGAAAGCAGTGATAGGCGCTCTTCAGCGGTGAGTCGCGGCTTTGCAAACAGTGAGCTGAGCCAACTTCGCTCCGGCAGTTGCTCAACATCGGGGGTTGAGGCAATACAGATCACGGTGTCCAGTCGATTACAGCGCCCTGCTTCTGTGTCTGCTTCTGTATCAGTACCCGTATCAGCGCTTGTATCGGGCTCTTGATCTGCAGTGCGCGCGCTGAAGCGTGCTGCTCGAAAAACCCCTGATGCAGGATCATGGTAGGTCTGCCAGTCGGGTGCCTCTTCAGGCGTGTCTTCAGACGTAGAGGAGGGGGG
>JAYPBG010000136.1:2762-9161 GCA_038124075.1 Gammaproteobacteria bacterium | reverse complement strand
AAAGGCTCTCTTTCTGGCTGTTAGGCTTGCTGCTGGAGTGATCTATGGAATACTGCGTTGTTGCGACGATCGGTGGTGCCTACGGCGTTCAAGGGTGGGCAAAGCTGACCGTAAGATCTGAGTCGGTAGAGCGTTTTTTGAGCTACGACGCCTTATATCTGAGCTCATCATCTCGGTCAAGAGCACCGAAAGGGTCGAAAGGATCGAAAGCAGCGACAAAAAAAGCAGTGATAGAAAAAGAGACCTGGTACCCATTTCAATGTGAAGAGATTAAGCCCCATGGAAAGGGCTTGATTGTAAAGATACCCGGATGTGATACAAAAGAGCAGGTGGCTCTTTTTAGCGGTCGCAACCTGGCGGTGCCGAGGGATCAGCTGCCGCAGCTTGATCAGGATGAGCACTACTGGAGCGACTTAATCGGCTTAGAGGTGCACTCGACAGAAGGCGACTACTATGGTCGGGTCGATGGTCTTATGGAGACCGGTGCCAATGATGTGTTGATTGTTCAACCTGAAGCGCGCAGCTGTGATGAGCGAGAGCGTTTGATACCCTACCTTCCGGATCAGGTTATTATCAACGTTGACAGTGCTGCAAAGCGGATTCTGGTTGAGTGGGATAAAACCTTCTGAGTGGAATAAACATGATGCGTGTAGTGGTTATTTCACTGTTTCCGGAGATGTTCTCTGCCTTGACAGAGTATGGTGTGACCGGACGCGCGGTTCGCAGTGGGCAGATTGCTATTGACTGTGTGAACCCAAGAGATTTTACAGAGGATCGTCATCGTACCGTGGATGACCGACCCTACGGCGGCGGCCCAGGCATGATTATGAAGCCGGAACCGCTGCTCGCTGCCATTAGAGCCGCAAAAGCCCGTTTGGTGGAAGATGGTGAAGAGCCAAGGGTGATCTACCTATCCCCGCAAGGGGCGCCGCTTAAGCAGAGCCGAGTGATGCAGCTGCAAGCTCAGCACTCAGGGCTGATCTTGATTGCAGGGCGCTATGAAGGCATTGATGAGCGTGTATGCCAGCTCGAAGTCGATGAGGAGATCTCGATTGGCGATTATGTTCTGAGTGGGGGTGAGTTGCCCGCTATGGTGCTGCTGGATGCTATAATTCGTCAGCTGCACGGCGTATTAGGGCACCCTGACTCGGCCAAGCAGGACTCTTTCTTTTCTGGCGATAAAAGCGAGGAAGGGGAGGAAGAGGCCCAGGACGGTGTTGGTGGCGGTTTATTGGACTGCCCGCACTACACGCGACCTGAAGTGCTGGAGGGTCTGTCCGTGCCCAGTGTGCTGCTCAGTGGTGATCATTCAGCGATAGCAGATTGGCGCAGAGCCGAGTCCTTACAGAGAACGCAAGATCGAAGACCGGAGTTGCTGGAGAAGGCAGCTGAGGAAAAAGAGACTAGATAGTTTTTTATTGGATAGCTTTAGAACGATTTTGAACAGTTATGATTGATAAGCGTTAAGAGACGGAGTAGATAAGATGAGTAATGAAACAACGATTATTCAAGAGATTGAAGCAGCACAGTTAAAGAAGGATGTTCCTGACTACCGTCCTGGCGATACGGTCATTGTTAGAGTAAAAGTGAAAGAGGGTACCCGAGAGCGTCTTCAGGCGTTTGAGGGCGTTGTCATTGCTAAGCGAAACCGAGGCATCAACTCTGCTTTCACCGTAAGAAAGATCTCTCATGGTGTCGGCGTAGAGCGTGCTTTCCAGCTGCACAGCCCTTTGATTGACTCCATTGAAATTAAGCGTCGTGGCGATGTTCGACGCGCTAAGCTTTACTACCTGCGTGGACGTACCGGTAAAGCGGCCCGTATTAAAGAGAAGGTATAAGGAAAGAGAAGGTATAAGCCTTCTGTTGCCATACGGACTTAAAACTGACCCTATATCTTAAAAGGGTTAGCAAAAAAACCATCAGAAATGATGGTTTTTTTTTGCCTGGGTGTTTTTTAAGCTTTTGAGAAACTTTCTTGCGGTTAAATCGTCGAATCCAGCTAAGCTGTCAATAGTGTCAATAGCGATTAAGCAACTGTAAAAATCGAGGTGCCGAGGAGATAACCGGCTTGTTTGAGTGGTTTGTTTGAGTGGTTTGTTTGCTGCGTAAGATAAGGTTGAGAGGCATTTGTCTGCGCACAATGAGGAGAAGTGTGGTGAACACGTTTATAAGTGGTATGTTTTTTAGGTTGTGTGGCTTGTCTGGGTTGTGTGGGTTATGTGGAAAATCGATGATGGGTCGATGGGTTACCACGAGTCTGGCTGCCGTTGCATCGGTTGCGATACTGTTCTATACACCTGGGCTCACGGCTGAGGAGAAGGAGAAGAGTATTGAGGCTGTAAAAGCGAATATCGAGGCGCGTCTTCCTCATCAAGAGCTTCAAAGTGTACGCCCCACATTGATTGACGGTCTCTACCAGGTGGAGTTGAGTGATGGAGAGATTATGCACATGACAGAAGAGGGGCGCTACATCGTCACGGGAGACTTAATTGAGGTTGTGACACCCGCCCAGGGAAAGCAGGCACGCGTCGGCGTGATCAACCATACTGAGGAGTACCGTACGCAGCGGCGGACCCAGCAGCTCTCTCAACTGGATCGCTCAGGGGTGATTACCTATTCGGCTAAAGGTGAAAAAGTGGGTGAAGTCTTTGCCTTTACCGATACCGACTGCATCTACTGCCGTAAATTTCATGCTGAAATCCCGAAGTTGAACGCTATGGGGGTGGATGTGACCTATCTGGCTTGGCCGCGTGCAGGGGTCAGCTCGGCGACCGGTAAAGAGATGGTTAAGATTTGGTGTGCTAAAAATCAACGCAGAGCGATGGATCAAGCCAAAAGGGGTAAGCGTGTGACTCAGTCGAGTGCAGATACGAAAGCGGCTTGTGCTGCGGTGATTACAGAGCATATGGCGTTGGGTAACCAGCTAGGGGTGCGTGGAACACCGGCTCTGTTTCTTGCGAATGGGCAGCAGGTGGGGGGCTATGTTCAAGCTGATGAGCTGATCCGGAAAATAAAACCAGGTGGTCAGTGAGCGCAATACGGCTTTAACGGTAGAGTAAGTTAATGGCAGATACGTTAACCATTCAGTGGTCATCCAGTGGTCATTCAGTGGTTTGCCTGTTTAAAATGTGAATGCCGCTCTGTCGCTGATGTCTGCTTCTTGCGCTTATCTGAAAAAGTCAGTAGATTAGCTGCCCATAGCATAGAGCTGAAAATAGAGGATGAGTGAGGTAACCCCGTGGAAGCAGTGAATAGAGAGCCCATTAGAGTGGGCATCGCCGGTTTAGGGACCGTTGGCAGCGGTACAGTCAACGTATTACAGCGCAACAGTGCAGAAATTGCTCGACGTTTAGGGCGCCCTCTCGAGATTATTCAAATTGGTGCCCGTCGCGATAACCCGCACTGCGATACCCAGGCTTACGCCGTTACACGCGATATTTTCGATGTTGCGAATAACCCCGATGTCGATATTCTGGTTGAGCTGATTGGCGGCACCACGGTCGCAAAAGAGCTGGTACTGACGGCCATTAAACATGGAAAACATGTCGTAACGGCCAATAAGGCCCTCATTGCAGAGTTTGGAAATGAGCTTTTTGCCGCCGCCGATGAGGCCGGTGTGATGGTGCTCTATGAAGCGGGTGTGGCGGGTGGCATCCCCATTATCAAATCCGTGCGTGAAGGTTTGGCTGCAAACCAAATCGATTGGTTGGCAGGCATCATCAACGGTACAGGCAACTTTATCCTCACTGAGATGGAAGAGAAGCAGCGTGATTTTGCCGATGTCTTGAAAGAGGCTCAGGCGCTTGGCTATGCTGAGGCGGATCCGACCTTTGATGTTGAAGGCATTGATGCGGCCCATAAACTGGCGATCCTTGCCTCGATTGCCTATGGTATTCCTCTGCAGTTGGGCCGTCTCTATATTGAAGGTATTTCAAAAATCACTCAGGCCGATATACAGTATGCCAGTGAGTTAGGGTATCGAATCAAGCACCTCGGGATAGCGCGCCGCTCATCCGCCGGTGTTGAAATGCGTGTCCATCCGACCTTGGTCCCTAAAGAGAGTGTATTGGCCAATGTTAACGGTGTGATGAATGCGGTGATGGTCTCTGGTGATGCGGTGGGCCCTACGCTCTATTACGGTGCCGGTGCCGGTGCAGAGCCCACCGCATCCGCCGTGGTTGCCGACATCGTTGATGCTGCGCGCGCGGTGGGCTCACCGGCTGAGAACTGGGTGGCACCGCTTGCGTTTCATGTTCAGTCCGATGAGGCGGTGCTGGATATTGAGCAGGTCGAGACGAGCTATTATCTGCGCATTCAAGTAAAAGAGCAGACGGGTGTGCTGGCTCACATCTCAAAGATTTTGAGTGACAGTGGCATCAGCATTGACGCCATTTTGCAAAAAGAGGCGCACTGCACCAGCGGCGTTGTGCCGATCATTATTTTGACGCAAAAGGTCGAAGAGGCAAAAATGAATCACGCTGTAGGCCAGATTGAGGCCTTGGAAGAGAGTTGTGAGCCTGTTGTGCGTTTACGTCTAGAACACTTAGATTTGGAGATATAAAAAATGAGCACCTCTACCCGCTATACAGGTCTGATCGATCGATACCGTGACTTCCTGCCCATCCATGATGATACACGTATTATCAGTCTTGGCGAAGGTAATACACCGTTGATCCGCTTAAAGAATATCCCCAAAGCCCTTGGCAAAGAGGTGGATATCTATGTCAAATATGAGGGTTTAAACCCAACCGGTTCGTTTAAAGACCGCGGTATGACGATGGCCGTGACCAAAGCGGTTGAGTCGGGCAGTAAAGCGATCATCTGTGCATCCACGGGCAACACCTCAGCGGCCGCAGCAGCCTATGCGGCACGTGCGGGCATCACGGCGTTTGTACTGATTCCAGAAGGTAAAATTGCCATGGGTAAGTTGGCCCAAGCGATGATGTACGGTGCGGAGATTTTGCAGATTCGCGGTAACTTTGATAAGGGGATGGAGCTGGTCAAAAACATTGCGAGCGAGGCGCCTGTCACCATTGTAAACTCAATCAACCCTTTTCGGCTTCATGGTCAAAAAACGGCCGCGTTTGAAATTGTTGAGGCGTTGGGGGGTGCACCCGATTATCACTGTTTACCGGTCGGCAATGCGGGCAATATCTCTGCGCACTGGATGGGTTATTGTGAATTTCATCGATATGGGCAAGCCAATGCGCGCCCGAAGATGGTGGGCTATCAAGCCGCAGGTGCAGCCCCATTTTTACGCGGTGCTATGGTGGATGAGCCTGAAACGGTGGCCACAGCCATACGCATCGGCCACCCACAGTCGTGGGATAAAGCGTGGGCGGTTCAGAAAGAGTCTGGAGGCTGGTTTGATGAGCTTAAAGATGATGAAATTTTAGCGGCGCAGAAACTTCTGGCTGAACAGGAGGGTGTCTTCTGTGAACCGGCATCGGCGGCATCCATTGGGGGTGCGATACGCGATATCAAGCAAGGTAAAATTGCAGAAGGGAGCCGCATTGTCTGTACGCTGACGGGGAATGGCCTTAAAGACCCTGATACCGCCATTGGTCAATGCCAAAATGTCTCGATGAGCACCATTGATGCTGAGCTGGGCGCTGTGAAGAAAGCGATTCTGGACGCTATGGCCTAAAGTAGCGGAAAGTAGCGTAAAAGTGGAGTAAAAGGAAAGGTAAAACGGAATAGTGTGTCAGTCGATTGAAAATAGATCAGCGCGAATATAACGTAATGCTCACTTCACCAAGGTTCATTCGCCGCTGATCAAGCGCATTTTAACCTCGCGCGGTGTGACCTGCGATGAACAGCTCGAGAAATCCTTAGTGGGGTTGCATCCAGCTGAGCAACTGAAAGGCATTGATGAAGCGGTCGAGCTCTTAGCGCAGGCTCTGTCGTCACAATGGCGCATTTTGGTCGTGGGAGACTTTGATGTCGACGGTGCCACCAGCACCACCCTCGCCGTTTCTGCACTGAGGGTGTTCGGAGCAGAGACGGTCAACTACATTGTTCCCAACCGCTTTGAATACGGTTATGGGCTCACACCAGAGATCATTGATGAGTCCGCAAAATTCTCCCCCGATCTGATCATAACCGTGGATAATGGCATCTCCAGCATTGACGGTGTTCGGTACGCTCAATCCAAAGGCATTAAGGTGCTGGTCACCGACCACCATCTTGCCGGTTCAGAGCTGCCTACCGCCGATGCCATTGTAAACCCCAATCAACCTGACTGTCCATTTCCAAGCAAGGCCCTGGCAGGCGTGGGGGTTGTCTTCTACTTAATGGTCGCCTTTCGTGCCCATTTAACCCAGCTAAATTGGTTCCAGTCGCGAGCTGAATCAGCGCCGAATTTGGCGCAATTTTTAGATCTGGTTGCTTTAGGAACGG
>JAYPBG010000136.1:0-2752 GCA_038124075.1 Gammaproteobacteria bacterium | reverse complement strand
AATAATCGCATTTTGGTCGATCAAGGGATTCGCCGTATGCGCGCAGGACGCTGTCGGCCTGGTATATTGGCACTGCTTGATGTCGCAAAGCGTGATCATGAGTGGCTGATCGCAGCCGACTTAGGGTTTGCTGTGGGCCCCCGTTTAAATGCAGCCGGTCGCCTGGATGATATGTCGCATGGTATAGAGTGCTTGTTGACCACGAGTCCGGATCAGGCAGCGGTTTATGCTGAAGAGCTTGATCTGCTCAATGCGGAGAGAAAAGAGATTGAGCGTGGTATGCAGAAAGAGGCGCTTCAGGCGCTGGACAGTGTGTCGTTGGTGAAAGACTCGCGTGCCGCTGGCGGCACCGGTGCACTGCCGATGGGGTTGGTGCTCTATGATGCAACCTGGCACCAAGGGATTGTCGGCATCTTGGCGTCACGCATTAAAGAGCGTTATCACAGGCCTGTGATCGCCTTTGCGGAAGAGAGTGAGACAGAGATGAAAGGCTCTGCCCGCTCGGTTGAGGGGGTGCACATTCGTGATGTGTTGGATGCGGTTGCGACCGCACATCCAGGCTTGGTGACAAAGTTTGGTGGGCACTCCATGGCGGCCGGGCTGTCGCTGCCAAAGGCGCATTTAGATACCTTTTCGGCGCTCTTTGCTGAGGAGGTGGCGAAGCATCTTACACCGGCTCAGCTCACAGGGCGTATGTTAACCGACGGTGCTTTAGAGCCTTCAGAGATGACCCTGGAGATGGCGCTTCAGTTGCGTGAGTTTGGCCCCTGGGGGCAGCACTTTCCAGAGCCTGTTTTTGATGGTCGATTTGAGCTTTTAGAGCAGCGCATTGTCGGTGGTGCGCACCTCAAATTTACCGTGGCCACGGGGGTAGGCAATCAGGTCGTGGATGGGATTGCCTTTAATATTGATCTCAATGTCTGGCCGAATGAAGCGCGCTTTGTGCGTTTGGTCTACCGGCTTGATATTAACCATTTTCGTGGTGTTCGATCCCTGCAGTTGATGACTGATTATTTGGAGCCGATCGTTGACGGTGACGCGTGATGGCTGCCATGCTGCTGACTAAGATCAGTAGCCAATAGGGTGAGAGCGCGCCGCCATGGCTGCTGATCTCGACTTCAGTCACAGAAATCCGCTCAGTTGAGGGTGTGGCGTCATCGTAGGTGAAGTCGTGCTCTTGGCTCTCCAGGGCCAGTGATGCAAACAGGGGCTGCTCTGCTTTGCTGCAGTAGCCAAGCCACTCATCACTTTCGGCGTCGTAGATATCAATAATAAGATCATAGAACCCGGGTTCAAAGCCCTGTTTGAGCAATGTTTCACTTTCGAATCGGTCTGTTGCACTGTCTGAAAAGAGCCAGAAGGGTTCACTGATCAGCAGTTCTGTTTCATGGTGATCTGCATCGATCAGGTGCGCACGAATATAAATGCGCTGTTCAAACCAAACCGTATCAAAATCGATCTCTAGAGCAAACCCACTGTAAAAATCATCCTGTTCGGCGTTTTCTGTCAAGTCCAGCCATGCTTCGTGTATCCAGACCTCTTGATGATGTTCGTTTTCACTGTGTCGAGCGCTTTTTGCTGTGCTCGAGGTGACTGTGCTCGAGCTGTTGTTCGCCTGGGCTGTCGAGTTGGTTAAAAAGAGCAGGCCATAAAAGAGTGGTAGAAGGGCAAGTATGCGCTTGGTGGTCTGTCTATTTTTCATAATAAGCTCCTGTAAAAAGCGCCTGTTTGGAGGTTTTAAACGGCTATAGCCACTTGACAAGTACTGTACCGTTGTTGCTCTGTTTTCATATTTTTTATTAGAGCATGGTGAGCATGAATGGACGCTGAACAAAATAAAAGGGGAAGACAAGGGAAAACAAGATGACTAACAAGGTGAGGACAAGGTGAATCACGAGCAAATAAAAGCAAATAAAAAGTCAATAAACTTGAGCCTATTCAGGCAGTGTTCAGTCAAGGCGCAATATAGTTGAAAATAGAACGTTAAGAGTAGCGTTAAGAGTAGAACGTTAAGAGTATGAAAACTTTGTTGGCCTCATTGAGGCGAAATCGAGAAAAGGGTAGAGGAGAGTCATGATGTTGATGCATGCGATGCGGCTAAAAAGTACAGTGTCTAAAACAGCGGTGATCTGTTCGTTGATGTTGGTCAGTGCCAGTATGGTTCATCAAGCCCAAGCGGGCCCAGATTATCGTGATCGGCACAGTAACCAATATAACGGTCAATACAGTGATTCACAGAATATAGCGGCAGGTGTTATGGCCGGTTTGTTGGTCGGTGTCCTGTTGTCAGAGTATGATGACGGTGCGGGGTATGGCAAATATCACCACAAACATCACCACAAACATCACCGTAAACACCATCACAAACATCACCGTAAGCATCACCACAAACACCTTCATAAACATCATGGTAAACATCACCGTAAGCATCATCACAAACATCACCACGGTTATGATGCTCATCACCATGGGCACCGAGAGCGGTACCATCATCACAAGGGTGAAGGCCGTAGGCGTGAAGTGGATGAGCAGGGTCGGCTACATTACTCAAGAGATGTGTATCAAAAGCAGGTTAAGAGCAACGGTCGAGCACCTGTGATTGTGCATAACCATTTTTAGGCGTTGGCATTAGGAATGAACCGGCTTGTGCACTAGAGGGGGACTTAAGCGTCCTCCTCTAGTATAGATCTGCACTCTCTTGTTACGGTCGTTTAATACGGTTGTATGCGGAGCGGTTGTATGAGAGCGTTGT
>JAYPBG010000135.1:6285-9174 GCA_038124075.1 Gammaproteobacteria bacterium | reverse complement strand
GGGTACACTCACGTTGAATGCGCTGCTGCAACTGCTGCCAAAGACGGTGCGACACCTCTTCTTTATCATAGCGCCATTCCAGCAAAGGGGCCCGTTTTGTTATGTCGGCAGAGAACATTCGCGCTACACGGCGCATGCCTTGTGACACATTGGTCATAAGCAGTGCCGATGCCGCTTCAAGGCGTTGCCAGTCAACGTCGGTCTCGACCACGTTATACCCTATCTGTTCAGCCTCCTCGAGCAATACACGCCTCAATACACCGCTGACACCGCAACGATCCAACTTTGGCGTCACCAGCTGAACCGCGTCGTTCTCTATTGTTCGGTTCGCCCCCTTCAATGGCTCCAGAAGTATAATGTTCGACATGATGCCTTCAATGATGAAGCCATTCTGATCGCGCAGAACACCCTCTGTCAGCTCATCTTTCAAGCCGGATTGGGCCTCTGATTGAAACCGCCCCAACTCAGCGGCCGCCATCACCTGCTCCAGGCGATTTAAGTGTTTCATACCGGCAAGCATAGGCTGATCGGCTAAGCGTACGCTCGAGAGAAGCACTGAGATGGGATCGAGGCTGCGCATCAGCGCAGGGGCAGACGAGGGAAACCACTGAACAATGATAGACGGGTGCATCACGCTGGGTGGACTGTAGCCGCGCTCACCCTGGCCTGCAGTCACAATGATCTTCACGATGCCTGACACGGTATCAGAAACGGTACCAGAAGCAAGAAAGGGTAACTCAGACAAGAGCGCTGCATTGAGACACTCTCTAGATAACGGTATAAAAAGCCTGTTTAAAGCATCACAGAGCCGATCCAAATGGTAATCAAGAAAGAGCGGCACACCTTTGTGAACCGTCACGGTTTCAAATGCGCCGTGCCCATACAGCAGACCTCGATCAGAGACTGAGACCTGAGACTGAGAGAGGTGAGACATCAATCAAGGCGCCCTATGAGGGCCGGGCAAACAGCAAAGAGCCATTTGTTCCACCGAAACCAAATGAGTTTGACATCGCGACCTGCACTGAGCACTTACGGGCAAGGTTCGCAACAAAATCAAGGTCACACCCCTCATCAGGGTTTTCCAAATTAATAGTCGGCGGCACAGCTTGATGCTTCAAAGCCATGACGGTGACGATCGCCTCAACGGCTCCGGCGGCCGCCAACATATGCCCCAGCATCGACTTGGTTGAACTGATCGCAAGGGTTGATGCCGCCGCCCCGAAGACATGCTTTATGGCCGCCACCTCAGCAACATCACCCGCCGGCGTGGATGTGCCATGAGCATTAATATACCCAACCTTTTCTGGTTCTACACCGGCATCGGCCAGAGCGTTCTGCATCGCCATTGCAGCACCCGCGCCTCCTTCGGGAGGGGCGGTAATATGAAAGGCATCGGAGCTGGCACCAAAACCGATCAGCTCAGCATAGATAGGGGCATTCCGACGACGCGCATGCTCATACTCTTCCAGCACCATAACACCCGCACCATCTGACAACACAAAGCCGTCGCGCGCTTTATCCCAAGGGCGACTCGCTTTTTCTGGATCATCATTACGCTTTGAGAGCGCACGCGCTGAGGCAAAGGCAGCCATACCCAGCTCACAAGAGCCCTTTTCAGCACCCCCAGCAACCATAATGTCTGCATCACCGTATTGGATCATTCGCGCCGAAAGGCCAATATTATGGGTACCACTGGCACAGGCTGTCACTACGGCGTAGCTGGGCCCTTTGAGCCCATAGCGGATCGACACCATACCGGAGGCCATATTTGAAACGCTGCCCGTCACAAAGAATGGGGAGACCCGCTTTGGACCACTTTTAAGCAACACTTTATGCTGGGCCTCAATATTGGTCAGCCCACCAATGCCCGATCCAATACAGCACCCTATTCGTTCAGGATTCATCTCTGAGGGCACCAGCCCCGCATCCTCTATAGCGGCACCGCTTGCAACAACAGCATACTGGATAAACGGATCGACTTTCCGCGCCTCTTTAGGGCTTAAGTAGGGGTCGAGATTCAGTGACTTAATGGTGCCGGCTATCTGCACAGGGAGTGAGGAGACATCATACTGATCGATCAGGCCGATGCCACTCTCTCCAGCGAGCAGCTTCGTCCACAGAGTCTCGACATGATGACCTAGAGGTGAAACAGCCCCCACCCCCGTTACAACAACCCGCCTTCTACTCATGACGACTGCTCCCTTTGGTCTTTATCTATGCGCAGTATTTATCTATGCGCAGTATTTATCTATATGAGCACTTAACTGATAACTGACTGGTTTTTTTCCTAGATACTAGTAAAAAGCCGCTGAGACAGCCCTATTCAGGGGCATGGTCATCAGCGGCTTCGAGTCATTAAGAGGAACACCGACTAAGCATTACGCTTTAATCTTTTGAGCTTGTCTTAACGTAATCTATGGCTTCTTGAACTTTAGTGATCTTCTCAGCGTCTTCATCAGGAATCTCTGTCTCGAACTCCTCTTCAAGCGCCATGACCAGCTCTACAGTGTCCAAAGAGTCAGCACCAAGGTCATCGACAAATGATGCTTCATTCGTTACATCTTCAATTTTAGCACCCAGCTGCTCTGCAACAATCTTCTTAACGCGTTCTTCAATAGTACTCATGGTCTCTCATATCTCCTGTTTAAAAAACATACTCTCAAGCTATGACTCAATAATTGAGGCGTTAGACTTCAGGGTGTGGGATATTCTAGCTCACCTTCAGCAAAAAGTGCATAGCTTAAATACCTATCTTTCCTGAATGGGCCTCTTTCCAGCACCTCTTTCCAACTTGTATATATCTTTTAGCTTATCTTGCTCATCTAGCTCACCTGGCGCTTCTAGCTCATATAAAGACCACCATTCACCGGTAGGGTTGCGCCCGTAATA
>JAYPBG010000135.1:2059-6275 GCA_038124075.1 Gammaproteobacteria bacterium | reverse complement strand
CAGACCCCATTCTAGAGAGGGGAATGGATTCAGTTAAGCGCGCTCTCTGCTCATCTGTCAAGCTGCTGGTCATGTCGGTTGCAATATAACCTGGCGCAATGGCGTTGACGGTGATCCCTCTTGAACCCACCTCTTTCGCAAGTGAGCGGGTCACCCCTTCCAAACCTGCCTTAGCAGCAGCGTAATTCACTTGACCACCATTACCCAGCCTCGCAACCACAGAGCTGATGTTAATGATGCGCCCCCAGCGGCTCTTAACCATAGGTCGTAGGGCCCTCTTGGTGAGTTTAAGCACCGACATCAGGTTCACATCAATGACCTCTTCCCAATCAGACTCTTTCATGCGCAAAAAGAGGTTATCTCGGGTAACACCTGCATTATTGATCAATACAGCAGGGGCGCCGTAACGCTCCGTCACCTGTTCAAATGCCTCTTCAATAGAGCCATCCTCTCCAAGCTTCATGACTTGACCGCCACCAGGGTTATCATATTGAGAGAGGTAACAGGCGATCGCATCGGCACCGCTGGCCGTAGTCGCTGTACCAACAACCGTCGCACCCGCCAGCGCGAATGCTTTTGCGATCGCTTCACCAATGCCGCGCGACGCCCCCGTTACTAAGACCGTTTTACCCGACAAGCTCTTTATCTGATCAATCTGTGTCATGGCTGCGACCCCTTCTCTTCCATCTCCATCAGAGGCTGCTCTGCTAGAGGTGCTAAGCACACCTGCGCCTTCTTCATACTCTCTACATCAAATACGGGAAGCAGCGTTAAACCGCGATCAATGCGTTTATTCATACCCGTGAGCACCTTGCCCGGGCCACACTCAACAATATGGGTGACACCCTTTGATATCAACCCCTCTATCAACCCTACCCAATTAACCGGGCGATAGACCTGCTCTACCAGTGCGTGCTTGATGGCAGATGCATCACGCTCTACGGATAAAAAGGCGTTATTCAGCACGTCAACATCAGGGAGGTCAACATCGATGCTCTGCAGATGGATAGCAAGCTGGTCTGCCGCCGGCTTCATAAGTTGACAGTGGGAAGGTACGCTCATCGCGACCGGTATAGTACGCTTAGCACCCGCCTCTTTCGCACGTGAGGCCAGCTCATCGACCGCTTTTTTATGCCCACCGACAACCGTCTGCCCAGGTGCATTCATATTCACGCAGGCAGCAAGCGCCCCGGTCTCAGCAGAAACGTCTGCGCAGAGCGTTGTCAAAACATCGTTAGAGAGCCCCAAGACCGCCAGCATAGCCCCTTCCCCTTCAGGCACAGCAGTCTCCATCGCCTTGGCGCGCACAACAACCGAACGCAACGCCTCTTCAAAAGAGAGCGCACCACTGGCCACCAGCGCACTGTATTCACCTAAGCTATGGCCAGCAAGCGCACAAGGGCGTACGGGCATCTGCTGAGCCCACACGGTCCAAACTGCAATACCCGCCGTTAACATCAACGGCTGAGTGACCTGCGTCCTCGCAAGCGCGTCAGCAGGGCCGCCCTGTGAGAGCGCCCATAGGTCATACCCAAGAAGGGATGAGGCCAACTCAAAATGCTCTCTTACTTCAGGGTATGCAGCATAGAGATCCGCTAACATACCCACCGATTGCGATCCTTGACCAGGAAAAACAACGGCATACTGCTGTGATTGTACACTCTTTTGGGTCATATTTTAGTCCATAGATGGTTCGTTCTCTGTCTCTTTATTGGGTAAGCGGTTCAGCGCACTTAGGGAGCATTGGCTTTATATTTAAAGAAGTGCTTAAAGAGAAGCGCTTAAAGACGCAGTGAGAGACGCGAGCCGCTCCCCTATTAAATGAGCGATATTCTTTTCCGCCTCTTGAGCGGCTAACGTCACCGCCGCTTTAAAGCCAGCCTCATCCGCACCCCCATGACTTTTTACGACATTTCCACGCAAACCCACCAGCGTTGCACCGTTATATTGGCCAGGGTCAATCCTTCTTTTCACGGCCTTTAACACCGGAGCCATCAACAGTGCCAACAGCTGATATCGCTTGTGTCGGTTTATCTCATCCTTCATGACGCTCGCAATAAAGCGCGCAGCGCCTTCACTCGATTTCAGCGCAACATTGCCGACAAAGCCATCACAGACAACAACATCCGCAACACCCGAATAAACGGCATCACCCTCAATATAACCGATGTAGTTAAGCCAGTGCGCTTGTTGCAGCAGTGCATGAGCGCCTTTCACTTGCTCGTTGCCTTTGATCTCCTCTTCCCCAATATTGAGCAGCCCTACTCTGGGTTGTTCAACCTGATCCAACGCCGAAGAGAGCATGGCGCCCATAGCCGCAAATTGATAGAGGTGCCGAGCCGAAGTATCAACATTACCCCCCAAATCAAGCATATAACAGTGACCTTGATGGGTTGGAATTTTGCTGACGATGGCAGGACGCACAATATTTGGGAAGGTTTTTAAAAGGTAGCGACTGATCGCCACTAAGGCACCGGTATTACCCGCGCTGACGGCCGCTTGGGCATGTCCGGATTTAACCAGATCAAGCGCAATGCGCATAGAGGAGCGCTTTTTAGTCCGCATCGCTGCCCGAGGGCTCTCATCCATGTCAACCACCTGGTCTGCATGAATGATCTCAATGCGCTCTCTAAGTTGATTCGCTTGCTTTTTGAATAGGCGGTCTCGGCTTAAGAGGTTATCTAACGCAGCAGAGACCCTCTGTTGCTCTCCAACAAGCAGGAGCTCAAACGGCGATACTGAACCTGCTTGAGCCATGGACTCCATCAGAGAAGCAACAGAGCCAGGAAGGGTAACGGGCAGGCCATAATCCCCACCCATCACATCAACCGCTATGGTCGCCATAGATCGCTATATTGGAGATATCAATCTTAGGCCCTAAACCACTGACGCCCTTACTCCTCATCAGCCTCTTCTTCAGGCTGAATAACAACCTGACGACCACGGTAGAAACCCTCTGGGCTTACGTGATGACGGCGATGCGTTTCACCCGTTGTGCTATCAACCGATAGGGTTTGACCTGTCAGGGCATCATGAGCACGTCTCATATTGCGCTTTGAACGGGTTTTTCTATTTTTCTGTACAGCCATTGATCCTTTCCTCTTCTTTCGATCGTTACATGAATATTACTGCCCATCTAAATGCAGCTTATCTCGTATCGCCGCCAGCCCTTCAGCCAGCTGCTCATTGCGTCTCTCTTCCTTCGGCTCATGCACAACAGCGTCATGAATCGAGAAATTTTTAGGGCATCCACCCTCTTCTCCGTCGTTTGAAGCCGCATGTTTGGGTACCTGTGGCAACCCTAACAGCAGATCATCCTCCAACAGTTGCGCCAGGCTCACCGCCCTGCTTCTGTTTTCCATGTTTTCTTTATGTCCATCATGCCCATTATGTCCAGCGTGACCTCCAGCAGGCCCATGAGCGTGCTCTTCAGGCGGGACAATAATGACCTCTGCAGCCTCAGAATCTGGTAAGCGGTCCCGCTCACTGGCCTTTTGAAAAGCCTCCTCTGACTCAAAATAGACCAGGGATACATTGAGCTCAAAGCCGTGGTCGAATGGCTCTAGGCAGCGCTGGCAGATCATCTTCAAGCTTCCCGACACACGCCCCTCTATACGAGGCAGGTGGTGCTCATCCAGACTAAACCTTAGCTCAACAACCAAGTTTTGCTGCACCTGCTCTTCCGTCAAGGCATCTTGAAAGCGCGGACACCAGGCGATCGGAAAAGCCCCCTGCAGCACACGAGCATGTTTACACATCTGCCGAACATCAACCGTTCGGTCAACATAAGGCGCTTTGGGTGTTAGATTCGGGTCTCTAGACATAGGGATGCAATGATAGGGGTACTGAATCATTCTGTCAAAAAAAAACGACGTCTTAATCAAGCGCGACCAGTAATTTGATTAAAAGCTGACTGCTCAAATATAAGGCCACTCACACCGTCGACGTTGAGGGTTGCCTCATAGGGGCCGGCTTAGACCCAACAATGATCTAACACTCAGTCAAAGTGCCAAGCCAAAGTAGCAAGCCAAATCGGCTCAAGCCACCAGCCTTAAGCCCTCATTTAAGCTGCGCTGACAAAAAACCTCAAAGGAGTCTTCGAAGAACATGGGAGCCCCCAGATAAAACCCTTGAACAAAATCACAGTGTAATGATCGTGCCGCTTCCAGCAGCTGCTGGCTTTCAATACCTTCAGCCACAACCTTCATATTAAGAC
>JAYPBG010000135.1:0-2049 GCA_038124075.1 Gammaproteobacteria bacterium | reverse complement strand
GTACAGGCCTTAATAATCTGAACGCAGCGGCGATTGCTGTGCAAAGACAGCAAAAACTTCTTATCAATTTTCAAAATATTGCATGGTAAGCTGGCTAAATAGTCCATTGAGCTATAGCCTGTACCAAAGTCATCGATCGCAATTTCAACACCGTGATGTGAAAGCGTTGTCAGCTGTTTTTTTACTTCATCAGGAAATCGCATAATATGGGTTTCAGTTACCTCGACAATAATACGATTCAAAGGGAGCCCATACATTTGACTGCGCTGAATGAGAAGATCGACAAGCCTCGAGTTGTAACACTTATTAGCTGGCAGATTGAGAGATACCTTTAGATGGGGGTGCGTATTACGCCATGCATCCAGCTGCTCCATCGCATTTTGAAATAGCCAGTCATGAAACGCATCACTTAACTGACTCTCTAACACTAACTCAATGATCTGTTCCGCCGGAACCCATCTCCCCTGATGACGCCATCGGACCAACGCTTCAACGGACTTAATGGCCCGGGTCTCTAAGTCGACAATGGGCTGCCATGCGATTTTTAAGTTACCCCCCAACAGCTCAGCAGGCAACGTTTCAAGCAAAGATTTGTTCTCAAGATAGGCCTGCTGAACGCGCTTATTAAAGGCAGAGTATTGGCTTCTCCCCTGTTTTTTTGCGCTATAAAGGGCATAATCTGCATCTCGCATCAGCTCTTGATACGTTTCAGCATGAGAGGGGTAACAGACGAGCCCTATAGAGGGTGTGGTAGCGATCTCATGATTATTACAACTCATTGTAAAACTTAATTTATTGACCAATTTAAAGGCAACATGATTCGCTTTGGGTTCATTAGTATCAGGAAGAAGAATAGCGAACTCATCCCCCCCCAGCCGCGCAACCGTATCTGAGCAGCGCAACAGATCAGACATGCGACGACCGATCTCTTTTAAAAGCATGTCTCCGGCCTCATGACCGTATGTATCATTAACAAACTTGAATCGATCAATGTCCAAATAGATCAGCGCGAACGACAGAGAGTATCGTTTACTTTCATTAAATAGATGCTCTAGGCGATCCATAAACAGAGCTCTATTAACTAACCCTGTCAGTGAGTCATACAGCGCCAGATGGTTAATCTCTTTTTGAAGCTGCCATGTCTTCTCTGCATTGTTTAATGATTTTGCCAACTGGGTTGCATTCAAACCTAATTTTATCAAATAGTCCTGCGCCCCTCTCTTCATAAGCTCGACGGCAACCGACACATCTTCGTAACCCGTCACCACAATAATAGGGCATATGATGATAGATTCTTTATGCAACCGCTCAAGCAGATCAGCTGCATTACCATCAGGCAGGCAGTTATCTAAAATACAACAATCGATAGAGCCCTTGGCTATCTCCCGATAGCCGTCTGAAATTAGATGCACAGATTTTATCTGAGTAAACCCATGATTAAACTTAGCCAAAACATGTTTAAATAGCGTTATATCCCCTATATCATCATCGATAATCAGTAATGTTTTTCTTTCGGAAAGATTACTGCAATCTCTATCACTGTCTTTCATGTTTGCGTTTAATAGCGCCATTTTGGTCTACCATTGATAGCTCTAATCTACAGTGCTAATTAGCCATATCGTGATCTTAAAACATCCAGTCCAACTTTCAGTATAACCTAAATTGATGCCAGAATCGCAAAATGCAATTTTTTCTTAACGCCTGTTATTAAATTATCTTATCAAATGACATTATTGAATAATAAAAAACTCGTTATTAGATCATGTTTAATGTACTAGCATACTGCACAGGGCAGCTGCATATAGAATTTTGCTCCTTGCCCAGGGGTCGAGGTTGCCCATATACGCCCACCGTGTCGCTCTATAATAATACGCATACAAAGTGCCAAGCCAATACCCGACCCCTTATAGCTTTCACGGACATGAAGACGCTGGAATACTTTAAAGATTTTCTCCTCAAGCTTCTGGTCAAAACCAATGCCATTGTCTGAAACAGAGGGTATGACCTAAATTTGATGTATATTAGGCAGCCAATGGTACGCCGTATTGA
>JAYPBG010000134.1:433-9187 GCA_038124075.1 Gammaproteobacteria bacterium | reverse complement strand
TTATTGGCTGGAGCAGCTGGGACTATGTCATGGTCTCCTGGCAAATCCAAGAGCGCTCAGGCGATGCCGGCGGCCTACCGTTCGTTTATCTGTTAAAAAGTTCGATCATTCTTTTTGTGATCCTGCTTGGCTTACAAGCCATCTCTGAAACCCTGCGTTCAATTAGAATTTTGGTAACCCGATCATGATGGACTACTTACCTCTTTTCATGTTTGCCATCGTATGCGGAACACTGCTTATGGGCTACCCCGTCGCCTTTTCTCTTGCAGGGTCTGCGCTGTTCTGCGCTTTTATTGGCATCTTAACAGGAACGTTTGATCCGAGCTTTCTGACGGCCTTGCCGAATCGCACCTTCAGCATCATGACCAACCAAACACTGCTGGCCGTCCCCCTGTTTGTGATGATGGGTGTCACATTGGAGCGCTCAAAAATCGCAGAAGCACTGCTTGATACCATGGCGGCCTTGTTTGACAGAGTGACGGGCGGCCTTGCGGTTTCGGTGATTCTTGTCGGCGCTTTACTGGCTGCCAGCACCGGCATTGTTGGGGCCACCGTTGTCACGATGGGGCTGCTCTCTTTACCCACCCTGCTTAAGCGCGGCTATCCAGCGCCCTTTGCAACAGGCACCCTATGCGCCACAGGTACACTGGGTCAAATCATTCCCCCCTCCATCGCACTGGTGTTGTTGGGCGATGTGCTCTCCAACGCGTATCAACAAGCCCAACTGAATCAGGGCATTTTTAACCCTAAAAGCGTATCCGTAGGTGATCTGTTTGTGGGCGCCGCTGTGCCAGGACTGATTCTAATCGGTTGCTATTTGGCCTATGTATTGGTTAAAAGCGCACTCTGCAAGACACATCTTAAAGCGCATACGGCAGACTCTTCAACACGCCGCGTTACCATCAAGCAGGTCTGCCAATCCCTCTTTCCACCACTGCTGCTCATCGCATTGGTCTTGGGCTCAATACTCACAGGCAAAGCAACCACGACGGAAGCCGCTGCTGTAGGCGCCATGGGCGCTATGCTGTTGGCTCTCATAAAAGGCAGGCTCAATATTGATGAGCTGCGTTATATCACCGCAGAAACCGCCACTGTCTCCAGTATGGTCTTTATGATCTTAATCGGTGCTGCTGTATTCTCACTGGTTTTTCGTGGCTTTGGAGGTGAAGCATTGGTACACGACCTCTTCAGCCAAATGCCTGGCGGTGTCATCGGTGCCACATTCACCGTTATGCTGGTCATTTTTCTGCTCGGCTTTATTCTAGACTTTATTGAGATCACTTTTGTTGTTATCCCTCTTGTAGGCCCTGTTCTACTGTCGATGGGCCTTGACCCCATATGGCTGGGGGTTATGATTGCACTCAATCTACAGACCTCCTTTTTAACACCCCCTTTTGGATTTGCGCTATTCTATTTAAGAGGCGTTGCCTCAGAACATGTCGCCACGACGGATATATATAAGGGCGTTGTGCCATTTATCATTATCCAACTGTTCGTGATGTTGCTGATTGCCATCTATCCAGAGCTGGCCACCTGGCTGCCTTCTGTTGTTTATGGATAAAAGAGTGGCTTCGATTCACACAATAAGAGCGTTGAGATCATGCCTAGATCAGACGATCAAGATGATACACTTCCACAGCCTTTGGGCGAACTCAGCTTACAAACCCTGGCCATGCCAAAAGATGCGAATGCCAATGGCGATATTTTTGGTGGCTGGCTGGTATCACAGATGGACTTGGCAGGGGCCATGCTTGCTGGCCGGATCGCTCGTGGGCGCATCGCAACCGTAGCAATAGAAAACATCGTTTTCATCGCACCCGTCAGCATCGGCGCAACCGTTAGCTGCTATACACAACTGTTAAAAGTGGGGCGAAGCTCTATTCGGCTTCATGTTGAAGTCTGGACCTGTGAACCCACCGCCGCAGGACAGACTAAAGTGAGCGAGGGCTGCTTTACATTTGTCGCCATTGATGAGCATAATCGAACCCGCTCCGTACCCGCGCAATCAACCACGACAGCCCGTTAAACAACCTATTAACTAATCACTTTACCTGCCCCCGCTTAGACGGGCCTAGCGGGGTCGGACGCTCAAATAGGCTGATTCACTGATGCGTGAGAACCGGCTGACACCGAGCAAAAAGTCTTGGTAGGCTTGATAGATGCGCCCCGCCAGCTCACTGCTTTTTGATACCTCCAACAACACTTCAGCCGAATGACGCTTTAATTCAGCAATCACATCATCAGGGAACGCCAAAATCTCTACGCTTGCCTCTGCCTCCAATTGCTTTAAAGCGGCGACATTTCTATAGGTATACTCATCCAGCATATCTTGATTAATCGCTCGGCAAGCCTGCTCTAAAATAGATTGATAGTGCCGTGGTAAGGCATCAAATTGTGTCTGATTAAATGTAAACTCCAACGTTGGACCCGGTTCATGCCATCCAGGAAAGTAATAGTATTTAGCAACTTGATGTAAACCAAACGCAATATCATTATAGGGGCCCACCCACTCGGTTGCATCAATTGCACCCGTCTGCATTGAGGTATAAATTTCACCCCCAGGCAGAGCCACCGGCGTACCTCCGAGGCGCTTAAAGACCTCGCCCGCAATACCAGGAATACGCATCTTCAGCCCTTTAATATCATCGACGGCAGAGATCTTTTTATTAAACCAACCGCCCATCTGAACACCGGTATTACCACCCGCCATGGGCAGCAAGCCAAAAGGCTTATACAGCTCTCGCCATAACGCCAAACCTTCACCGTAGTGCAACCAGCCATTGATCTCTTGCGCCGTTAGCCCAAAGGGAACGCTGGTAAAAAAGGGGGCCGCCGGCATCTTGCCTTTCCAATAATAAGCGGCTGAATGACCCACGGCCGCAGTACCCTGCGATACCGCATCAAAAACCTCCAGTGCGGGCACCAACTCACCAGCACCATAGACCTTAATCTTAAACTGCCCACCGGTCATAGCACTGACGATTTTCGCCAAATTTTCCGGTGCAGTGCCAAGACCGGGAAAATTTTTCGGCCATGACGTAACCAACTTCCAGTCAACCTTGGGATTGGTTTCAACACTGGCTGAAGCAGCACCCTCATCAATACCGGGCTGCTGCCCACACGCAACCAAGGCAGTGGCCGTGGCCCCCAACCCTAGCGACTCAATAAAACGACGTCTTTCCATCACGGTTTTACCTCTACTGTTTTGCTCTTACGCATACCTTAAAATAGATACGGCTACGCCAGCTCTACCGGTTCCAATTTGGCATAGGTGGCCATCAACCATTTAGCCCCTTCTCGATCAAACTTCACTTGAACCCTTTCATGAGCGCCTTCACCCTCTACCTGTATAACAGTGCCAACCCCAAATACAGCATGATGCACACGTTGTCCCAATCGGAATTCACATTCGCTATCGGCATGGGCACCAGAGCCCTGCATCATGGCAGGCCGCGACACCGTTGCGTTAATGCGCACCTCTTCGATCAGCTCATCAGGCAACTCACGCACAAAGCGACTCAATATAGGCTGGCGCTCATCACCATAAATACGGCGGCTTTCGGCATGTGTTAGGTAGAGCTTCTGCATGGCGCGCGTAACGCCCACATAACAGAGCCGCCGCTCCTCCTCCAGCCGGCCCTCCTCTTGGAGAGACATTTGGCTTGGAAACAGCCCCTCTTCCATACCCACCAAAAAGACATAAGGAAACTCCAGCCCTTTTGCAGAGTGCAACGTCATTAACTGCACGCAGTCTTGATCGGGTGCCGCCTGCCCCTCGCCTGACTCAAGAGCAGCATGACCTAAAAATTCTACCAGTGGATCCTCTTCAGGCTCAAAGTATTTAGCAGCTGTTACCAGCTCTTTTAAGTTTTCGATCCTCGCTTTACCTTTTTCGCCTTTCTCTTTTTTATGGAATTCGATCAAGCCACTGCCACTGTTAATGTACTCAACTCGCTCCCACAACTCCAACGCCTGAGTCGACTCTCTCAGCCCCATTACCAACTCAAGAAAACCACGTACGGCATTGGCAGCCCGTGTTGGTAACAACTGCCTATCGACCACCTTCTCTGCCGCCATCCAAAGCGTTACCTGCTCGATCTTTGCGATCTCCCGGATCTTCTCTAACGTCCGATCACCGATGCCTCGCGTAGGAAGATTGACAACACGCTCAAATGCCGCATCATCATGAAGCGACTGGGTTAATCGCAAATAGGCCAAGGCATTTTTTATCTCAGCGCGCTCAAAGAAGCGCAGACCACCGTAAATCCGGTACGGGATATCCGCGCGAATCAACCCCTCTTCCAGTACACGCGACTGCGCATTTGAGCGATAAAGTACAGCTATGTCTTTATAGTGCCCACCTCGCTCTTCAACAATCTGCTTCACACGTTCCACGACAAAACGTGACTCATCCAGCTCATTATACGCACTGTAGAGCGAGATAGGTTCACCCCCATTACCTTCCGTCCAAAGCTCTTTACCCAAACGATCACTGTTATTGGCAATCAGAGCATTGGCAGCACTTAAGATGGTTTGTGTTGAGCGGTAGTTCTGCTCAAGACGGATGGTCTCACAGGGCGCGAAACGCTGGGCAAAGTTATGGATATTTTCAACACGCGCACCGCGCCATCCATAGATGGACTGGTCATCATCACCCACAACAGTGATGCGGTTACTCTCATTCATCAGGAGCTTGGTCCACTTATATTGAATGGTATTGGTGTCTTGAAACTCATCAACCAAGATATGTTGAAAACGCTCTCGATAGTGCTGTAAAAGGGAGGGGGTTTTCTGCCATAGCTCATAGGCACGCAGCAGCAGCTCAGCAAAATCGATTAAACCACCCCGCTGGCACGCCGCTTCATAGTGCTCATAGACCTTCTGATGGTGACGCTTAAATGGGTCTCCACTGACATCTACCTGGTGAGGTCTAAGGCCTTCATCTTTTTGATCATTAATGAAAAACTGTAAGCTTTTCGCTGGCCAACGCTTCTCATCAACATTCAGCTCTTTCATACAGCGTCGAATCAGACGCAGTTGATCTTCTGAGTCTAATATCTGAAAGTTTTCTGATAGCCCAGCATCAGACCAGTGCGCCTTAAGCAGCCGGTGCGCAATACCGTGAAATGTGCCTATCCACATGCCCTGCACAGGCCTCGACAGCAAGTCATATATACGCTGCTTCATCTCACCCGCAGCCTTGTTGGTAAAGGTGACCGCTAGAATAGAGTAAGGTGACACCCCTTCAGCCTCAACCGACCAAACAATTCGGTGCGCCAACACCCGCGTTTTACCACTTCCCGCCCCTGCAAGCACCAACAAGTGCTTAGCGTCGCTGGTCACTGCGCTGCGCTGCGCATCATTAAGAGAGTTGAGTATATGTGAAATATCCATGATCGCCCCTTTCGTCACGCTTAAAACTCAGAGGCTAGAATACCAGAATCGAAGAAGGTCGAATAATCTAAATATCAGTGAAACAGTGAACCGCCTTCCTCCGCACTGGCCACCAACGCACGATGCTTTTCAAATAAGGCCCCGGCATAAGGATGCGGCGAAGGAGTATATTGAACAGATGAACGCCTGGACCACTCACCTGCGTCCACAAAGTGCTTTAAAACGCGCGCTTTGATATCCAAACGCACCCGATCACCCGATTTTAACTTCGACAAAGCGCCTCCCACCGACGCCTCTGGTACACAATGTATCGCGGCAGCCACCTTACCAGAAGCACCTGACAGCCGACCATCGGTCACCAAAGCAACCTTTTGACCACGCTCTTGCATCACCGCCAATGTGGGCATCAGCTGGTGCAGTTCTGGCATTCCATTGGCTCTGGGCCCTTGAAAGCGGATCACCACAACCATATTCCCCGTTAGCTCACCGGCTTTAAACGCACGGATAAAATCACCCTGACTCTCAAAGATCATGGCCGGCGCCTCAATCTGATGGTATACAGGATCAACCGCCGACGACTTAATGATTGCACGCCCTAAATTGCCTTCAAGCAACACAACCCCGCCCGTTGGAGAGAAAGGACGCACCCAAGGCCTCAAGACCGCATCATTGGGCGAGCACTCAACACGCCTCCATGCCAACGGCTTTTCTTCTTCTAAGACAGGAGAACGTGAATACTCACCTATTTCAATACCCATCACCGTATTGCATCGAGTAAACAGCAATCCAGCTTGCGCTAACTCAGCAACAATATGTTGTATACCCCCGTGTGCGTGAAAAGTATTAACATCCGCATCACCGTTCGGGTACACACGCGCCAGCAGTGGCGTTACCTCTGAGAGCGCTTGAAAATCATCCCATGTAATCTGAATACCCGCAGCGCGAGCAATTGAGACCATATGCAACGTGTGATTGGTAGAGCCACCAGAGGCCAAAATACCTAACATCGCATTAATAATGGCTCGTTCATCAATCAATTGAAACAGCGCACACGCGTCAGAATCACGCGCCATCCCCACCGCACGCGTCACCGCAGCCTGGTTCAATGCTGTGCGCAGATCACTTTCTGGATTAGGAAAAGAGGAACCCGCAAGCTGCAGCCCTAAACACTCCAGCATCAACTCATTGGTATTGGCTGTCCCATAAAACGTGCAGGTCCCAGCGCTGTGATAGCACTTAAGCTCTGCATCCAGCAGCGTCTGCGAATCGATCTCCCCTTTTGCATATCTCTGGCGTATCAAAGACTTATCTTGGTTGCTCATCCCCGTTGGCATGGGGCCCGAGGGTAGAAACAGCACTGGAAGGTAACCAAACGCCAATGCCCCCATCAACATACCCGGAACTATTTTGTCACAAATGCCCAGGCAGAGTACGGCATCGAAAGCAGCATGAGACAGAGCAATGGCCACCGATTGGGCAATCACATCACGGCTAAACAGCGACAGCTCCATGCCCGATTGTCCTTGCGTAATGCCATCACACATGGCAGGCACACCACCCGCAACTTGCGCATGGGCCCCCAAAGTTCGAGCCATCGCTTTTATGGCATCCGGATAGGCGCCATAGGGCTGATGTGCTGAGAGCATGTCGTTATACGCCGTAACAATACCCAGGTTAACCGGTTTCTCAGCCATCGTAGAGGAATCGATCAGCGAGGCCCGCTCTTTTGGGTTCATGGCGGCGTAAGTATGCGCCAAGTTTGAACAAGAGAGCGTCGATCGGCGAGGGGCTTCATCCAATCCATACTGCATCGCTTTTAAATAAGCCGCTCGAGACACTGTACTGCGCGATACAACCCGTTCATAAACAGCGCGCACTTTTGGATGCACATCGTTGACCGCCGACTGACTCACCAAACTACTGCCCCTCTGAGTTAAGCCAAATATAACCATCCCTAGCCAGCAGCTGATCCGATGCTGATGGCCCCCAAGAGCCTACGGAATAACGCTCTGGATTTGGCATATGCTGCTCCCAACCTTCAATAATCGGATCAACCCAGCTCCATGCCGCTTCAATTTCGCTGGAACGTAGAAACAGTGTGAGATCACCGGCAATAATATCAAGAAATAGACGCTCATATGCTGTCCAACGGCGCATTTTTCCTTCATCACAGAAATCCAGATTCAGCGCATTTGGCTCTAAACGCATCCCTCGCCCAGAGGTTTTCGCGTTCACAAACAACTTAATCGATTCATGAGGCTGAAGACGGATCACCAAACGATTTGACAACATCTGTGACCCAGACGTTTCAAACAGCTTAATCGGTACATCGGAAAATTGAATAACCACTTCCGAACACTTACTGTGAAGACGCTTACCGGTGCGCAGATAGATCGGCATCCCTGCCCAACGCCAGTTATTGATCTCCGCTTTCAACGCAACAAATGTCTCGGTTACTGAACCGCCAGCAACACCACGCTCTTGTAGATAACCCAATACCTCTGAGGATGAGGAGGGGGCATACTGGCCTCGAACCGTTTTTCTGACCACCTCATGCGCCTCTATGGGCCTTAACGCCTGCAACACTTTCAACTTTTCATCACGCACCGCATCGGGCGAGAGCCGTGCGGGAGGCTCCATCGCTAATATACAGAGCAGTTGAAGCAGATGATTCTGTATCATATCGCGCAATGCACCGGTTCGATCATAGTAATCGGCTCGATCGCCCACACCGACTGACTCAGCAACCGTAATCTGGATATATCGAATACGGGCCGCACGCCAAAGGGGTTCAAAAATAGCGTTTCCAAAGCGCAAGGCCATTAAATTCTGAACAGCCTCTTTACCCAGGTAGTGGTCAATACGAAAAATCTGTGATTCAGAAAGTCGGGAGCTGAGCTCGTCATGAATGGCACGCGCTGACATCAAGTCATGCCCAAGCGGCTTCTCAACAACGACACGTGAATGATCGTTTAAGCAGCCTGACACATGCAGCTGGTCGGTCACCTTTCCAAAGAGACGAGGTGGAATCGCGTAGTAATAGATCGCCAATGCAGACGGTGCGACTAAAGCGTGTAAAGGTTGAAATGAGTCTCGATCATGAATATCACAGGTGAGTAATGTGATCTTAGCAATAAATGCTTGAAGCTGTGTTGTATCGGCTTCGTGTATGTGGTGAACGAGTTGCTCGATGAACGCCTCATCACTCAGCGGCTGACGGCTCATCGCAATGATATCAAGCATCTCTGGAATATTGCCATCATTAAACAGACGAAACAGGGCTGGAAAGAGCTTAGTTAAGGCTAAATCGCCCGTACTTCCAAAGATGACCAGTGCTTTCCGATCTTCCTGCATGCCTCG
>JAYPBG010000134.1:0-423 GCA_038124075.1 Gammaproteobacteria bacterium | reverse complement strand
CCAGCATGTATTGGCTAACATCTACTGGCCAATATTTATGGATTTTTTACCTCATCAAATACTTTTAGCACACGATCAGCCTTAAGAACCAAACCATAACTCACCTTCTCAAACACACGGAACACGATCAACAGCCCCGCACGTTCATTTGGCAATTTCACCAACTCCTTAGTAAACTGATCTCTCACTTGCTCACCTTGACGATAAACCGCCAGCACATCGCCAATGGTTAAACGGTCTCGCTCTCCACGGTTCAGCACAACAACATTGAACTGGCTGACATTACGAACACCACCAAATACATGAATGATTTTACCCGTCATATCGACATCTGGTGACTTGGGGTAAAACATAGAGTCCAATTTACGCTCGATGGTTGGCAGCAACCGATCACCTAAACGAATATCCTGCTTCGTGCTTAAA
>JAYPBG010000133.1:3628-9235 GCA_038124075.1 Gammaproteobacteria bacterium | reverse complement strand
TGTGTGTTTTTTCTGTACCCATGTTTGAAATAAAGGGCTACCTATATGTGGCGTAATGTATGTTGCGTAATGTTGGTCGATCCATTCAAACCGTTCGCTTTTTCACCTACTCCAGTAAGTCTAGCCGATTTTTTAACGTCATGTTCACTGGCGGATAAATTGCGATTGATGTTGGTGCTGCGCCTCTGCCAGCGTGTAAAGCTGCTGATTGACATGATTATAAAGGGCTTGTATAGACCAGTGCTTATAATCAGGTGTCATGTTCAGGCCCGCTGATGCGAGAATATCGGTACTGCCCGGTGGATGAGCAGAGTGCTTTTGTGCCGGCTCCTTGGCAAGCCGTTTAAGAAGATCGAAAACCCACCAATATGGGTGCTGTTGAGGGTGGAAAACGATTTTATATTGCTTTAAAGTGCGTTCAAGCTTTAATCTACTCTGAATGACGACCATATTGCGCAGTAGGCTGATGCGGTTGTTCTCTAAGCGTTTCCATATGAGTGATTTTTCATCAAGATCATATTGGTTCCAGTTGACAATCTCATGACTGTAGCGTTTACACCCACGGCAGACTGAATCGCCAAAGGTTGTGGAGCAGATTCCGATACAGGGTGGTTTTTGATAGGGAACTTCTTGCATAAGGTCTATTCAAACATTAGGTATAGTAGGTATATAAGCTCATTATGGGATTTTACTATGATCACTATGATATAGATAGGATAACAGTCTCATAGGTATTTGTATTAGGTATTTGCATTAGCGCTTTGTATTAGCGCTTTGTATATGGTTAAAATTCAGTACTCTTTTAGGTTGGGTCGCTTTAAGTTTGGTTGTTTTTAGAACAGGCAATTTAAAAGTAAAGTAAAGTAAAGCAAATGAAATGTAGGAGGTAAATCGAGTGAAAAATATGATATTGGATACGGGTAGAAAAGGCTCAGGTATTTTGGCGGGCTCCCTTTTGTTGACCACTTTGATCAGTGGTTGTACTTCAAACCCATATACTGGGGATGAACAAGCGAGTAAGGCGGCCATTGGTGCCATTACGGGGGCTATTGTAGGGGCGGCGGTATCCAGTAAAAGCGATCGTAAAAAAGGTGCATTGATTGGTGCCGCTGTTGGTGGTGGAGCAGGTTACTATATGGATGTCCAAGAGAAGAAGCTCCGAGATCAGTTGCAAGGTACCGGCGTCAGTGTTACGCGTGATGGGACAAATATATCACTCAATATGCCAGGCAACTTGACGTTTTCAACGGGCAGCTCTGAAGTCTCCCCTTCATTCTACTCAATACTGAACAGTGTGGTACTGGTCTTTAAAGAGTTCCCAAAAACTACCATTCGAGTGGCCGGGCACACAGACAGTGTGGGTTCCGAAAGCTTCAATCTTGAGCTGTCACAAAAACGTGCTCAAGCCGTAGCCTCCTATTTCACGGCTCAAGGGGTTGAGCATGCTCGCTTCCAGGTGATCGGCTATGGTGAGTCGAGCCCTATCGCGTCAAATGACAGCGAACAGGGGCGTGCGCAAAACAGGCGAGTGGAGCTGTTGATCGTGCCGAATGAAGCATAAAAACGATTAAAAAACATGAGGTTGCATGCTAGGTTGTATGTTTATATCGCATACGTGTTCCCTGCTCAAATGAGAGCTTAATCTCTTCGGGTGTCAGCTCAGAAGGGAAGAAGGCTCCTGAAATTTTGGCGCCGGCGATGCTGGCGCCTTTTAGATTGGTGTTGCTAAAATCGATACCGCGAAGATCGGCACCACGGAAATAGGCGTTCTCAAAACTGATTTGATCAGCAATCATGTTACGAAGGTCTAACCCTCTGAGCATGGCACCACTAAAATCCAGAGGTTTGTCGGCCAATGCGTGTTGTTTGTTGAACTCTGTGATATTTTCATCGACTAAAAGCTTGAAGATAGGAAGCTTTAAAAGTGCCTCATGATTTTGCATGTTCTCACCTGTTATGCATCTTAGTGTGGGGGGGCTTGTCACTCCAGCCAGAGCACTGGTCACTCTAGTTTAGTATAGTTTTAACGTTGAAAATTGTCTTTTGTGTACGTTGTGTCTCCCTTCTTCTATTCTTGTGTCTGGATAATGACTGTTTTTACGGTGAGGTAAGCATTAAATGAATAGCCTAAAGCAGGCCGCTTGGATAGGGTTGGCTGTTGTAACGCTGCTCACGTCGGCCAGCGCTTACTCAATGGGGGGGGCGCCTACGGTGCATGAGCGCGGCTTACAGCAGTGGGTGGTGACGGTTCATGCCGATAACCCAGTGATGCAGGCTGCCACGGTTGGGTTCCCGCTTGAACAGTATCGGATGTATAGGTATGAGGGTGGGCACTTTGAACCGGTGCCTATGCAGATTGATGAGCTGGATCGTAGAGGCCAAGTCTATGTCGCTGAAACTGAGCAAGAGTATGGTGGCGCGCTGGTTGGAGAGAGGCGTATTTTTGATGGGCATGATCTCTTGCTGTTTATGTATACCGATGCCTCAGAGACCCGTTGGCAAAACGCGGATGCTGAAGAGGCGTGTGAAGCGTGTGAAGGCTATGAAGGTATTGATAGGCGTGTCGATAAGCGTGTTACCAGAGGAGCGCGAGAGAGATTTCCCATAGCCCTGGAGGGCATAGAGTGGCTGCAGGAGCTGGTCATTAAGGCACCGGGTCAAGCAGATCGGTTTGTTTACTTGACCGCAGTAAAAGAGGGTGTTGATTCTGCTCCACCAGCGGGCTATCTTCAGGTCGATGAAGAAGAGCGTCTGTTTGCGTCTGATGTGTATACCCTGCAGTTCTCTAAAAAAAATCCCCTAGAATCACAAGACTTTTTCTATTATGTCGATGGCCGTCATGCCGATGCAGTAGGGCGTAAAGAGGCGCAAGCGGATGTTCAGCCTATTTTTGATGGCCTCAAAGTTAGGGTGACAGGGGGGGTCTTTGCAAAGTTTGCAAAAATGACGCTGAACAATCGAAATGTGCACGTAAAGGTCTCGGAGATTCATCAGGGGCCTGTGCGCGCACGTATGCAGATGGAGGCGCGTTTTACCATGATGAAGCTGCCACTGTTAAAGATACATCTCCAGTCGCACTTCTACCGGAGTGCCATTATGTTTGATGCTTGGTTTAAACTTCCTAAAAAGCAGATTCGAGCACTGTTTAAGAACCCGGTAACAGACATCACCGTGGATGGTAACAACCTGTTGGGTGCGACCGTTGAGGTTGTCGGGTTTGAAGGTATCGTGGGGTATGTCGACGGACGTATGACGGCGCGTGAGCTATCCTATTTGGGTGCGCCTTTAGACCCTTATGAGAATTGGGTTCGATTAACGGTGGGTCAATTCCAAATGGTTTCCAGCTTTATGCCGCCTAAGAAATACCCTGTGAAGCTCGGCCTGGTGTATGAAGATGATGCGGTACGTAAAGATAAGCCTGAGCGATTTCTAGGTCAGTTGCCGAATTTGGGCTATCGAGTATCGGATGTCAGCCACTACGATCAGCTGGATATGGGAATAAAAATTGTATTTGATTCGGCCGTGAAAGAGGAGTCACTGGCGGCCTATACGGATAGGCTAGAGGCAGAGCCAACCGTCGTTCAGGGCCGCTTTCTGAGGAGCGAACAAAAAACAGACTAAGCCGTGTTAAAAGAGACGCGTTTGTTTTGCCTTTTCTGGAAGGTCGTGCTCTGCGACTTCGCAAATAATAATGGAGACCCTGCGGTTAATGGCTTGCCCTTCAGGGGTGTCGTTGCTGACAAGTGGCTCTAACTCCCCTCGCCCGAGACTGGTGGTTCTTGTGGGTGATATCCCAAATTTATTCAAGTAGCGCTCCAGATTGTAGGCTCGAAGCTCTGAAAGGCGTTGGTTATAGTCAGTAGATCCGGTGGCGTCGGCGTGGCCAATCAGATCTAACCGTGTACGGTTGTAGTGATTCAACTTCTCAATGAGACGATGAATAATGGGGTAAAACTGGGGGTTAAAATGAGGGCTGTTAACTAAGTAAGCCTCCTCTCCGGGGAGTCGAATATAGACGCGTGGGCCGTAACGAAATACATCGATGCTGTATGCGTTAAACTGCCTACGCAGGGTATCTTCGATCTCTGAAAGATAATGCCAATCGACATTGTCATCTTGTAGGCACTGGCGGTTCTCTCTCGCTTGGAGTGCTGCAGTGTAGGCGGTCTTTTTTTGTTTATGGCCCCAGCCTACAGAGGCTGTACTGTAGGTTGAGTAGATGAGGCCACTTTTTTTTAGAGTTCGATCGCTGTCAACATGGCCGTAATAGGGGTCCACATTTTGACACCCGCCAATAAGTCCAGCTATAAATCCACCTACAAGTCCACCTACAATAAGCAAGCCGGCCTTGCTCAGTAAGCGAGTAAGAGGGGAGGGTGTACGGTGTCTGTCATCTGTTATGCGCATCATCAATAACCTATCATATTATTTTATTTTTCCTGAGTGCTTCCTTTTTCTGGCCATCGGATTTGAGTGGCTGAGCAGTTTGAGTAGATAGGCTTTGATCTTAACAGAGTTGCAAGGCGCATTAAACAGGAAAATGAAGAGCAGTGATCTTCAACGTTGTCCGAATTGACTTTTGCATAAAATGAGTGTTCAAATGGGGTGTTTGATTTGAACAATGATTAGTCAAATGTTAGGCGTATAAACACACCCTTCGAAGGGGGTTGTTCGAATTTTATCCGACCGATCGGATTGTTATTAAAGTTTCTTCAGTTAAAGCAAAAAATGTGTTGCAAAAGATGCCGAAATGGTTTGCACTAGAACAGGCCTCTATACCGTTTTCCTAGCCATTTTAAGTGGTTGAATTTTGAGCCTTTTTTGTTCGAATTTAGTAAAAAGGAGGGGGAAGGGGTTTTATTTGGGGTTGTATAGGAGGTGATTACTCTATTTCATTAGTTTGAAGACTGTCTATCCTATTTCCATGTTTTAATATTTAACATTGATTGATTTAACATTGTTTTACCAATGTGGTAAAAATAATATTACTTCAAGGATGAATATTAGGCTTTAAATGAGAGGTAGGGATTTCCTTACAACATAAAAATAGAATGATTAAGGGATAACATTATGAAAAATCTCATAAAATTATCAGTACTCGCTGCATCTGCAGTATGTGCATTTAATCTCAGTGCTGAAGCGCCTCATCCAGAAGCGAGCGGTATTGATATTCATGCTGATATTGCAGGTACCGTGCTTAATGGTGGTTTAACGATTGGTGGTGATGCCTTTGTAGAAACCAGTCTCGCAACTTTTCATTCAGGTAATGTCAGTGATGCCGTAAATATTGATTTGGATATGGTTAACTTCGGTGTTGCAGTGGCTAATGGTGGTCTCGTTATAGGGGGTGACCTCTGTTCTAAGGTGTCTATAGCCTCTATAGGCGCAAGCACCTGCTCGAATGATTACGATAGTATCTTGTCGGGTTCCTCGGGAAACTAGAGTCAGGTCTATAGGTCTATAAGTGTTGATATAAATAAACAGTTGCCGCTGTTTAAAATAAAGAAAGATTAAAGATTAGAGTTATCCAAACAATATGCTGATGCCCTGTTGAACAGGGCTCAGGCTTTTGAAATAAGAGGTGTTTAAGAATTTTTGCCAAGTGGG
>JAYPBG010000133.1:514-3618 GCA_038124075.1 Gammaproteobacteria bacterium | reverse complement strand
AAATAAGTGATAATGCCCCAGTCGTAATGGTCCAGTGGAAATGGGTTTGGTGGCTTTTGCTTTTCAGCGAGCTATTTTGGTATCGTTAATCAAGGTGATCAAGGTGAATAGACACGCATATATAACTGCTCGAAGATGGGCAGGGGTGAGCCTCTTTTGGGTTCAATGGATAAAGGGTATTGAGCTGTTTCAGCGCTCTTTACTTATCTTTCTGCTGCTGCCTGTTGCGGTTGCATCCGCTGAAGCACCTGATATTCAAGGAGCTGTTGAGTTGGATGTCTCTGCATCTGAGGTGGTGAATATGGCTATGGGGACGGGCTCGGTTGCCCAGGTTATTGTAGGTTCGATTATGCAAGGTCATATAGTAGGCAATGTAAAGTCAGTTGTGACGGTTGAGGCGATTTCGAATGTCGCCGAAGCAGCCAATGCATGTAGCCAAGTTGTTCTTGGATCCATTGGTGCAGAGAACTGTATGAGTGGGCAGTAGTGATCTGTTTGGGCTAAAGGGGTTGCGGATATGAGATCTGTACAAGCAGGTGCATTCGTAGGGTTGTTCGTAGGGTTGTTCGGCGTTTTTTTGGTTGGTTTATTGTCTGTGTCGAGTCCGGTACAGGCGTCAGAGGGCGCGCGCGGTCACAGTGGCTTTTCAGGGTTACCCTATTTTGTTCCACGTCATAGCCGTTTAACACTGTATAAGTATCGCGCTGTGGCAAATAAAGAGGGAGTGAGCGCTCATGATCAAGAGTCGCTGCACACCTATGAAGATGCCTTTTCCCGCGGTGTGATTCTTCCGGGTAGCGCAGTCAGCGACTGTTCTGTAAATATAGGTAATATCTTCTCTGATGGTTCCACATGCAACTTTGGCAATAAAGAGAATGTAGTCATCATTGATGGTGATGTTGTTAATGCAGGGGACTGCCGGTAATGATCGGCTGCGTTTCGTTCATGTTATGCAGCTGATGTAGTCAATACTTGGGGATTTAAAATGCTTTTTATAAAAATAAGAGAGCAATGGACGATAGCGGTCAATAAGTCGGTGTTTCGCTGCCTTATGCTGGTTGCTGCTTTGTTGAGTGTTTCAGGTTGCACGAAATTTTTATTGGGTGAAGAGTCGTTGGATATTAATCCTATCGAGGAGCCCGTTGTTAATATCACTGGATTTACACAATCACTCGAATGCATGGATGAGCTGCTGTTGCACTACGATGTACCGATGATGGTGTTGACCGCCCAAGACATTCCAAATATGGCCGGTGAGCAGAGCCTTGCTGGGACGAAAGATATGCTGATTACATCGCTCTCAAAGATGGGGGAGCGCAGCGGAAAAATTCGATTTGTATCCTATGGCACCGACTTAAAAGATATCTTATTGGTGCATCGAACCCATGAGATGAAAGACAGTTTTCAGGCGCCCGATTTTTTTATTCGAGGCTCTATTACGCAGCACGATAAAGGCATTATTGCTAATCGAATTGGTGGAGCGCTGCGCCATGATGACTGGAATGCAGCACTGGCGGCAGGACACTCACTCTCTTACGTATCCCTCGATCTCAATATGGGATTGGTCAGTAATTTGCAAATGTTGCCCGGTATTAGTTCCAATAACATCTTGGCTTTGACGGATCGAGGGTTTGGGAATGAGTTTGGTGGTAGCATCGAGTCGGCTGGGCTCTATTTCGATTTTGGTGTTGATCGTAGAGACGGTATTGGTCAGGCGTTACGCAATCTTGTCGATTTAGGTACCATTGAGATGGTGGGGAAGCTTTCAGGCGTCCCGTATCTGTCATGTTTGCCGATGGATTTTAAGGCCCCTCCGGTTGTTGCGAGTATTCGAAAAGAATTTCGCGCCTATAGGGATAAAGGCCATCTGGTTAGAGCGTTGCAGGGTAAGCTAAAACAGTACAGCTACTATGAGGGCGAGGTTGATGGCAAACTCAATAGGGATACGCTGTTGGCGATCGATTACTACCGACGTCTCTACGGTGTCGCTTATGACCAGCATCCGCATGAAATCGATTTCGCACTCTATAAAGATATTGTCTATGGGGATAAGTATCAATGGGACGTGGATCCGCTTGCTGGTCGGCCAGAGGTGCGCTCTTTTGATCAGCCTACCTTGATTGCAAATGACCTTGTCAAACCTAAACAGGAGAATGTAACCAAACAGGCGTATGATGCGCAGAGTGTTGCTGAATATTATCGCTCTTTGAAGAAAAAAACGGCCCCGGTTGCTTACTATGGAAGCCGGCACCCTATGAAGCATGCTGTGCCTAGAGCAACCGCTCAACCCAGCTCGCCGACAGTGCCTCTGGATGATCACCCAGGCGCAGAGCTGCTGGTGCTCGATCACCTGGTCGAGGAGCAGGTGGGCGGATCGGCGGTTCGGTACCCTGAAAGTATAGGTAAACGCTCGCTAGAAGAGAACGCTCTGCTGCGGGGTGCTCAAGGGCGAGCGTCGCCACCTCCTGCTGCGCCTATATCTACAGCCACGCCTACAGCAACCCCTGTGCCTATACCTACCTACACTCGTGGAGTAAAGCCTGATCCGGCGCCTTTATCCAATAGCAAGAGTCTCGAGTTCAAAGATATGGAAGCGAGCCTTCAGCAGCAGGGTGTAGAGCGGCCTATTTTTCTCTCCCAGCAGAAGCGTGAGCCAAAGCACGTCCCCTTTGGTACTGACGTCTGGGAGGGCTCTTTGCAAGATTAACCGAACCTTTAAGGTTCAAGGTTCGCTGTTCTACTCAAACTGCTTAAAATTGGGTGCTCGCTTCTGAAAAAATGCCATAAACGCCTCTTTTGCTTCCGGTGAGTGGATGCGCTCCAGAAACAGTTTGCACTCTGTTTCAATGACATCGAGAATCTTATCTTCTTCATGCTGTTTGATGAGGCGCCGCGTGGCCGCAACGGATGCAGCGGGTAGGGCGGTAAGCTCGTTTGCGATTTCCAGTGCGCGTGCTTGAAACTTATCCTCTGGAAGTACCTCATTTGCAAGTCCACTCTCCAGCGCTTCTTTAGCATCAAAACGCTTACCCAGCAGCAGCCATTCAGATGTTTTCGCATAGCCGACACGTTTTGGCAGAAGGTAGCTGGAGGCGGCTTCGGGG
>JAYPBG010000133.1:0-504 GCA_038124075.1 Gammaproteobacteria bacterium | reverse complement strand
CGGGGCAGAGGCCAAGTGAGACAAACGGCATCTGTAACTTAGTGTTCTCCCCAAGAATGACGAAATCGCTGTGCAGCATCAGTGTGGTTCCGATGCCCACGGCGGGGCCATTGGCGGCAACAACCAGGGGTTTTTCCAGCTTGGCTAAGCTTCGTAAAAATTGTAATACGGGGCTGTCAGGGCCGGAAGGTGGGTTTGATGCAAAGTCACCGATGTCGTTACCACTTGTGAATTGGGTTGAGGAGCCTGTTAAGTAGATAACTCGGATGTCGCGCTCTTCATTAGCGTCATTCAATGCGTTGGAGAGTGTGCTGTACATTGCGTGAGTCAGGGCATTTCTCTTGTCCGGCCTGTTTATCACGAGGTGTAAAATGCCATCCTCAATATGTTGTGTGATCTGATCATTCATTGCTTAAAATACCTGTCTAGTGCATGGTCAAAATAGTTGGTCAAAATAGTTCGCCTCAAAGGAGGATTATAAGGGAAAAACGAATAAGGGAGAAG
>JAYPBG010000132.1:7102-9410 GCA_038124075.1 Gammaproteobacteria bacterium | reverse complement strand
TTAATACGTCGTGCTCTAGCCAACTGATCAGCGTATCTATGGTAGAGGAAATATACGTCAGCTTTTTCTGCTCATCCATGGCCAACGCCCATTCGTCGAAAATATCGGCATCCGTAATCGATCGAGTGGTGAGTATATGATAGTACTTCTCCACTGTAGATACAGCGCTTTTCAACCGGTTGCGATAAAATCGCCTAAGATCCATCAGTGCTCTCGATAGGTGAAAGTTATCGTAGTAGTAGCGGCACTCTGGAAAAACGAATTGATGCCCTTCTAATAAACCACTGGCCTCATCGCTTATCATGACCTCTGGATCTAACCCTTTCTCTTGGGCATCCAATAAGTGTATAGCCCAGCTCTCTGTATCTCTTTGCTGCTCGTAGGATAGAGTATGACAATAGAGAGACTCGACATCGATTCCATTTAAGATCGGTTTATTCAAATGATATAATTCATCATTGGCGGTTACTCGGATATTCGACAAATCTTCCTTATCGTGCACCGCTCTTGCAGCGTCAATGGCGCTTTTAAATATGGATGATATTTTCCCGATCGATATGTTATAATCAAACATAGTCTTGATAAAGTAGATCGACTCTCTATAGGATGCTCTGGCCGTCATGCCTAATGAGAGAACGCATTGCTCGATCCATTTTTTAGTCACGGGCAAAGTAAATAGCACGGTATCATCGGCTTCACCGAATTGGTCATTAACAGCGGTTTGAGCTTTATCGCGTAAGCGACGCACGAAGCGTCGGCTCACATCATGCTCTCGAGCAATTTGCCTAACGGATTTAATGTTTGAGAGGGCTTCCAACGCGATCCGTTGTTTGCGTTGTTCCGACATGTTTTGTGCATTGATAGCGCGAGGGGCTGTACTCATTTTGATCATCTAAAGAAGCCTCATTAGTGGATTAAATGGAGGCTCTTGTATAGCTGAAATCGACCAATAAGTCAGCCCAATAGAATGTAAAATGTTCATTTTGGCGGTTTGGAGGTGGTACACTGTTTTGAACGGTGCCTTATTTATTCTTATATTATTCCAGACTACCCCACCTTCTTTCCAGTCCCACCTTCCTGTGACCCACCTTATATAAGACTGGAGTATTAAGACTGGAGAGGTTCGATGATTGATGCAGGTCGAAAATCGGATGGTGGGTCGAAAAATAAGTGCTTAAGCGTTACAACACTACTCTGCGTCGAGTAGGGCGGGGTTCATGGCGGCGATATTGAACCCTGCGTCGACATAGAGGGTTTGGCCGGTAATACCGCTGGCGAGGTCTGAACATAGAAAAGCGGCGGTGTTGCCGACCTCTTCGATGGTGACGTTTTTCTGCAGTGGGGTCATGCTCGCAGAGACGCTGAGCATTTTTCGAAACTGTTTAATGCCTGATGCAGCCAAGGTCCGAATGGGGCCTGCAGAGAGGGCGTTCACTCGAATGCCGTCAGCACCTAAGCTGGCAGCGAGATAGCGCATATTGGCCTCGAGGCTGGCCTTTGCTAATCCCATAACATTGTAGTTTGGAATGGCGCGCTGTGAGCCGAGGTAGGTTAATGTGAGCACTGCGGCCTGATTGCTTAACATCGGTTTGGCCGCTTTTGATAGGGCGGTGAGGCTATACGATGAGATGTCATGAGCGGTGTGAAAGCCCTCGCGTGTGGCGGCGTCGATGTAGCTTCCATCCAGCTCTTCGCCGGGTGCGAAGCCGATGCAGTGGACGAGGATATCCAGATGGTCCCAGTGTGTTTTAAGCTCCGTGAAGACCGCTTCGCTGGCGTTGGCGTCGGTGACCTCGCATGGAAAGCAGCGCTCAGGCTCCGAGGAGGCGGACCACTGTGCAGAAAATTTTTTAACCCTTGAGGCCAGCTTCTCATTTTGATAGGTGAAGGCAAGTTCAGCACCCTGTTTATGCATCGCCTCTGCAATGCCATAAGCGATGGAGCGGTTACTGGCAACACCGGTGATGAGCGCTTTTTTTCCTGTGAGAAATCCCATACGTTGACCTCTGTTGTGTGCGGTTACTGGTTTGCGGTTTTTTTCTGTCGAATGCTGAATGCCGAATGTGCGGTCTAATGTGCGGCCTCTAAAAGCGCTTTGGTGTAGTCGTTCTGAGGGTGATTAAAGATCGTATCAGCACTGCCTGATTCTATCACCTTGCCCGCCTTCATCACCATCACTTTATGGCTGAGGGCGCGTACTACTTTTAGGTCATGGCTGATGAATAGGTAGGAGAGGGCATACTTCTGTTGCAGCTTGCGCAGCAGATCGATCACTTGACCTTGGACGGAGCGGTCGAGCGCTGAGGTG
>JAYPBG010000132.1:379-7092 GCA_038124075.1 Gammaproteobacteria bacterium | reverse complement strand
GATGACGTCGTAGAGGGCACGGCGGCTGACGGGGTCGAGGCCGGAGGTGGGCTCATCGAGCACCACCAGCTTTGGTTGCAGGACCAGGGCGCGTGCTATAGAGATGCGTTGACGCTGTCCCCCGGAAAACTCGTGCGGATAGCGGTGACGCGCTTTTGGATCCAAATCAACCTCTTTGAGTGCATCGATGATCTTCTGTTGGCGCACGTCACTGGAGAGGTCAGGGCAGTGTATCTTTAAGCCCTCTTCAAGAATCTGTTCAACCGACATGCGCGGGCTGAGGCTGCCAAAGGGGTCTTGGAAGACGACCTGAATGTGGTTGCGCAGTGGCCGCATCTGCTTCGATGAGAGCTTGTGTAGGTATTGCCCTCGATAGGTGATGCGCCCTTTGCTTTCAATCAGGCGCAAGATGGCCATTGCCAGTGTCGATTTTCCTGACCCACTCTCTCCAACAATGCCGATGGTCTCACCGGCTTTAAGGTTGAGCGATATGCCATTGACTGCGCGAAAGTGGTCAGAGACGCGCCGCATAATACCTTTATAGATAGGGAACCAGACTTTTAACTGTTCAACATTGAGCAGCGCTTGTTCGCGTTCATCAGGCTGTGTGAGCGGTGTGCCTGCAGGTTCTGCTTCAAGTAAGGTTTTGGTGTAGGGGTGGCGGTCGGGGTGTTTGAGGCTGTCGGTTGCAAACAGAGCGTCGGTGGTGGCGCTCTCAACAAGGCTGCCTTGCTGCATCACCAGGCAGCGTGTCGCTAAATGTTTGACGACTGTGAAGTCGTGGGTGATCAGCAGTATGGAGAGGTTGTGCTTGGCTTGCAGGGATTTGAGCAGATCGAGGATCTGACGCTGAATGGTGACGTCCAGGGCCGTTGTCGGTTCGTCAGCAATCAGCAGTTCTGGCTGGTTCGCGAGCGCCATTGCGATCATGACACGTTGGCGCTGACCGCCAGAGAGCTGATTAGGGTAGTGGTTGAGCCGGCTTTCAGGGTCGTGGATGCCGACCTCTTCTAACAGTTCAAGGGTGCGCGCCTTCAATTGGTTTTTTGATAACAGCCCATTATGGAGACTGAGGGTCTCAGCGATCTGCTTGAAAACGGTATGAAGCGGGTTCAGTGCGACCATCGGTTCCTGAAAAATCATGCTGATGCGGTTCCCGCGTATTTCTCGTATTTCCCACTCCGGTGCGTCGAGCAGGTTGATGGGGGGGCTGGGCAGTGTGTTAGGGTCTCGGTCTGAGGTTGTCGGTGCGCTTAAGTGGATGCGGCCGCTTGGGTGGCGAGCGGTTGGATAAGGGAGCAGGCGTAGAATGGCGTGTGCGGTCACTGATTTGCCTGAGCCGCTCTCACCGACCAGTGCGATGATCTCGCCGTGATCGATATGAAAGGAGATATCATCGACGACGCGTGCGTGTGTCGCGCCCTGTTTGAACTCAACGCTTAGATTCTCCACTTTCAGCAGTGGGTGGGCCTGTTGTGTGTCAGCGTTGTCAGTGTCAGTGTCAGTGTCAGTGTTAGTACTGTCGGCGTGAGTCCTGTTAGTAGACATGTCGCTTCCTGTCTGTGCTAGTGCAGTGTGGTGCGGGGATCAAAGGCATCACGTACCGCTTCACCGATAAAAATCAGCAGGCTCAATAAGATCGCCAGGGTGAAAAAGGCGGAGAGGCCGAGCCAGCTGGCGTGGACATTGGCTTTGCCTTGAGCCAGCAGCTCACCTAAAGAGGGCGAACCTGGGGGCATGCCAAACCCTAAAAAGTCGAGCGAGGTGAGCGTGGTGATGGAGCTGTTTAGGATAAAGGGTAAAAAGGTCAGTGTCGCGACCATCGCGTTGGGGAGGATATGACGGTACATGATCATTCGGTGACCGACGCCGAGCGCTTTGGCAGCGCGCACATACTCTAAATTACGTCCACGTAAAAATTCGGCGCGGACGACATCGACCAGCGACAGCCAGCTGAACAGTAAAAGAATCAACAGCAGCCACCAGAAGTTTGGCGTGATGATGTTGCTGAGAATGATGAGAATAAAGAGCTGAGGCATGCTCGACCAGATCTCTATAAACCGTTGCATATAGAGGTCGGTACGGCCACCGAAATAGCCTTGAAGGGCGCCAGCCATAATCCCAATCACACTGCTAAAGAGCGTTAAGATGAGGCCAAATAGGACCGAGATGCGTAAGCCATAGATGAGGCGTGCCAACACATCTCGGCCCTGATCATCCGTGCCGAGCCAGTTGACTCGGGTGGGTGGTGAGGGGGCAGGGCTCTCAAGTTCGTAGTTGATGGTGTCGTGGGCGAAACGGATGGGGGGCCAGAGCATCCATCCCTTCTCTTCGATGAGCGCTTTGACAAAGGGCTCTCGGTAGTCCGCTTCGGTCTCGAAGTCACCACCAAATTGGGTTTCAGCGTAGCTGTTGACGACGGGGAAGTACCAGCCGCCATCATAGCGGACCACCAAGGGGACATCGTTGGCGATCAGTTCGCTGAATAGGGAGAGTGTAAAAAGGGCGAGAAAGATCCAGAGCGATAGGTAGCCGCGCCGGTTTTTCTTAAAGGTCTCCCATTGGCGCTGTTGAATTGGGTTCATGAACGGCTCTCAAAATCGATTCTTGGATCGACCCAGACGTAGGTCAGATCGCTGATTAATTTAAGCAACAGGCCGATGAGGCCAAAGATGTAGAGGGATCCGAAAATCACGGGGTAGTCGCGCTGAATGACCGATTCAAATGAGAGCAGGCCGAGACCATCCAGTGAGAAGATATATTCAATCAGCAAAGAGCCGGTAAAAAAGAGCCCGATAAACGCAGCCGGAAAACCGGCAATGATGATCAGCATGGCGTTACGAAAGACATGTTTAAAGAGTACTTGTGTTTCGGTGAGGCCTTTGGCGCGTGCGGTAATCACATACTGCTTATTGATCTCATCCAGGAAGGAGTTTTTCGTCAGCATGGTCAGTGTGGCGAAACCGCCAATGACATTGGCCAGAGTGGGCAGTGCCAGATGCCAGAAGTAGTCGGCAATCTTGCCGAAGGTGGAGAGTTCAGCAAAGTTATCCGATGTCAGGCCGCGCAGTGGAAACCAGTCGAAATAGTTGCCGCCAGCAAACAGCACCACCAGCACAATGGCAAAGAGAAAGGAGGGGATGGCGTAACCGATGATGATCACCGCGCTGCTCCAGATATCAAAGGGGCTGCCGTGGGCGACCGCTTTTTTGATTCCCATGGGAATGGAGATCAGGTAGATCAGTAAGGTGCTCCATAACCCAAGGGATATGGAGACCGGCAGCTTCTCTTTGATCAGTTCAAGTACGGTGCGATTGCGGTGATAACTTTCGCCAAAGTCAAAGGTGATGAAGTTTTTGACCATGATAAAAAAGCGCTCATGGGCTGGACGGTCAAAGCCGTACAGCTTTTCGATGCGTTCAACGACCTCAGGTGATAGGCCGCGAGAGCCGCGGTAACCTGAGTCGGCGTTTTGACCTTGCTGGTGACCCTCTGCTGATTGCAGTTCACCGCTGTTCGAGCCGGCCAGTTGGCTGCCGACGCCTCCGTCTATTCCCTGCAGCTTGGCGATCATCTGCTCTACTGGGCCGCCTGGTGCGGTCTGGATAATGATGAAGTTAAGCACCAAGATGCCCAGCAGTGTCGGGATGATCAATAAGAGTCGGCGAAGCGTATAATCAAGCATTAGGGCTGTTTAATCCACCAGCTGTCGAAATCAAATCCATATCTGGGTACGCGTGTAGGGCGTACCAGCTTTTTATTATAGGCAACTCGGTCGTAATTAACATGCCAGTTGGGCACGGTGTAGTATTGCCATTGAAGCACGCGATCCATGGCACGGCTGCGCAGCACAAGTGTTTCTCGATCTTCCGCGCTGATGATCTGTTCGACCAGGGCATCGACCACAGGGTTGTTGACACCGATTAAGTTGAGTGAGTCAGGGGTCTGCGCACTGCTGGAGTGCCAGTAAGAGCGCATCTCATTACCAGGAGAGAGTGTTTGGTTCCAGCTGTGGACGATCATATCGAAATCAAACTTTCGGCGTCGTTCAATATACTGTGTGATGTCCACTCTGCGCACATTGACGCCAATGCCAAGCACCTCCAGGTTTTTCTTGTAGGGCAGCACAATGCGCTCCCATGCAGAGTCATAGATTAAAAACTCAAATTCGACAGGGGTGTTATCGGGCGTGTAGAGGCGGTTTTCGCGAATGGTGTAACCGTGTTTTTTCAAAAGGCGCATCGCTAATCTTAGGTTTTGGCGTGCACGGCCTGAGCCATCGGTGCTTGGGGGGGTGTATTCAGTGGTGAAGACTTCATCGGGCAGCTGTTTGCGAAAAGGGGCTAACAGCGCTAACTCAGCCTCGCTTGGAACGCCGGTTGCGGCCAGTTCGGTGTTTTGGAAGTAGCTGCGAGTACGCACGTATTGGCCATAAAAAAGGTTTTTGTTAGACCACTCAAAATCAAAGGCAAAGATCATCGCTTGGCGGAGTACCTTATCTTGAAAAAGCGGTTTGCGGATGTTAAAAATAAAGCCTTGCATGCCGGCAGAGCGATTATGTTTTAGAGACTCTTTCACAATCTCACGGCGTTCAAACTGTGGACCGTTATAGAGTGTTGCCCAAAACTTGGAGTTGTATTCCGCTTTGAAGTCATATTGGCCCGCCTTGAATGCTTCTAGTGAAACGGTCGGGTCTAAGTAGTAGTCGTAGGTGATCTGTTCGATGTTGTAGCGCCCAACATGAATCGGCAGCGTCTCCGACCAGTGGTTTTTGATGCGCTCATAGGTGACATATTTTCCCGCTTCAAACGCTTTGATCTTATAAGGGCCACTGCCCAGAGGGGGTTCTAATGTTGATTTTGAGAAGTCCTTCTTCTGCCAGTCATGCTCAGGGAGAACCGCTAGCTGACCCACAATCAGAGGGAGTTCACGGTTGGTGCTCTCCTTAAAGGTAAATTTTACCCGCTGGGCATCCAAGGCCGTTACGGAGTCAACGCCGCTGTAGTAGTGTTGAAACGAGGGTTGACCATGTTCTAATCGAATATTAAAGCTAAAGACCACATCAGAGGCGGTGATGGGGTGGCCGTCATGAAACACCGCGTTAGGGTTGATATGGAAAATAACCCAACGGCGATCTTCTGGCATTTCAATATGTTGGGCAATATAGCCGTATTGGGTAAAAGGCTCATCGGGTGAGCTGACCGTTAGGGTGCCAAAAAGGTAGCCAAGCCCCGCTGCCGAGACCCCTTTGGGAATATAGGGGTTGAAGCTGTCATAGGTGCCACTTGCATCCAGTTTTATCTGACCACCTTTGGGTGCACTGGGGTTAACATAGTCAAAGTGTTTAAAATCTGCGCTGTACTTTGGGGCGCCGTGCATGGCCACGCCGTGCTTAAGGGCTAGCGTCTGCTCGTCTGCTTTGCACAGGAGTGCGCTTGTTGCGAGCAGCAGGGTCACAAGCAGGCGTATCAGTAGGGGGCTGGCGCATCGGGGGGTATGCTGGGGCAAAGTCATAAACGCGTCTCCAAGGGTCTCTGTTTATGGGTCAAGTGAAAATGATTTAGGGATCATAAGTGATTGATTGATGACGATCCGGTCATGTTCAAGCTGGTTGGCTTGGCGAATCGCATGAATGCTGGTGCCGTAGCGCGTGGCAAGGCGCGTGAGATTGTCGCCTCGCTCCACCTTGTGATGGTGCCATAGAGCGGTTTCTCGGGGTATATGGTCTTTAAATGAGCTTATAAAACGTTCGCTCTGCTCGATTGGAATCAACAGGCGCTGAGGGCCTTCGTGCGAGAGGGTGTCGCGCTTGAAGCCTGGGTTGAAGCGCCGTACGTTGTTCAGTGACACATTGGCCAGCTTGGCTGCATCGCGCAGTGATAGAGGTTTTTGCTCGGTAGAGATGATGGTAAAAGCCGGTTGGTTAGCGATGGTAATGGGTATAAAGCCATACTGTTCTTGTTTGAGAATGATCTCACGCGCGGCCAACAGCTTGGGTACGTAGTGTTCGGTCTCACGAGGCAGATCCAGAGACCAGTAGTCGGTCGGTTTCCCTTGGCGCCTATTCTTTTTAATGGCACGATTAACCACGGTAGCTCCGCAGTTGTATGCGGCCAGTGCCAACAGCCAGTCGTTGTCAAAGCGTTGGTGAAGGTGGCTTAAATAGGTGAGGGCCGCTTCTGTCGAATCGATGAGGTCGCGTCGGCCATCATACCAGTGGTTCTGTTTTAAACCGTAAAAGGCACCGGTTTTGGGTATAAATTGCCAGAGACCTGCAGCCTTACCGGATGAGTAAGCAAACGGGTCGTAGGCGCTCTCTACGATGGGCAGCAGTGCCAACTCCGCCGGCATCTGCTTGGCTTCCAGTTGGTTTACGATGTAGAAGAGATAAGGTCTACTTCGGCTTAAAATTTTATTAAAGTAGTGGGCGTGATCGAGGTACTTGGTGCGATGGCGGTTAACCCGCTTTTGCGCCGCTGGGCTGATGGCGGATGGGAATGAAAACTGATCTCGAATGCGGTCCCAAAGGTTTAGATAGTAGGCAGTTGAGAAGGTGCTGTTGTTCGCTTGTGTGACTTCAGACTGCGGGGTGCTCTCAAATGCATCTAATGCGGAGGAGGTAAAATGGCGGCGATCGGTTCGAAAGTGAGGTGCAATGAGATGGCGGTCGGCTGTAATCTGCTCTATGGGTGCTTGGGTGGTCGGGGTTTCAC
>JAYPBG010000132.1:0-365 GCA_038124075.1 Gammaproteobacteria bacterium | reverse complement strand
GCTGTGCATTGTTCTGTTGTTCTGTTGAGGGTGAAGGGGTTGATGGGGTGCTAAGTGGAAGTAGGGTGCATCCAGTCATAAGGCTGATTAGAGCAGCGGAGATAAATAGCGCTTTAAATAGAGGTTGAAAGTAAGTTGTCTGGTAGGGAAGAGGGTGTGAAAAGAGATTAAAGTGTTGTGCCCGCATTAAGTCAATTGCCCTTTGATTATATATGGTTATAAAGTGTACAGCCTTCCACCTGCTTGATGCACTCACTTGTTTTACAGTGCCTGGTTTAAAGCACTTGGCTTAAAATGTACCCTTGATAGATGAATCATAAACTGAGATTGATGCTGAGTCGAATGCTTATTTAATATTTGCTAAA
>JAYPBG010000131.1:5305-9562 GCA_038124075.1 Gammaproteobacteria bacterium | reverse complement strand
ATATGAACACCCTGCTCAGCCAAAAATTGATCCAGATCTTCGTATCCAGGCTCCAGCAGTATGGTTAGATTGCAACGGTCAATCACCTCCACACCCAGCGCTCTTGCTCGGCGCACCAAGGATCGAAACTGCGGATGCATCTCCGGTGCACCCCCTGTCACATCAAGAGTAGAAACGCCTGCCTGTTCCAAATAGTGAATGATCATATTGATCATCGATTCACTCATCATCTCTGTTCGCCGAGGGCCGGCATTCACATGGCAATGAACACAGCTGAGATTACAACGATAGCCTAAATTGACCTGTAAAATTTTGATTGAATTTCGATCGATGGAGGGAAAGTCGGTGCTCGAACGGAACAGTATTGACTTCATATCATGCATTCAAAGATCTCCATATCCTCTTTGCAACAAAATTAAATACCTAGAAAAATCAAGAAAAGAGAAGAGAAGTGGCGCCCCGGAGAGGATTCGAACCTCTGACCTGCCCCTTAGGAGGGGGCTGCGCTATCCAGCTGTGCCACCGAGGCCACGAAAAACATTGGTGTGTACAGATGAATTTGCACACATGAGTTACAGCAAGGATATTCACAGATTTAACCGACAATGTCTAGTGCTCTGGCTGGCTTAAAATTTAGGGTGATCAATCCCCTGAAACCTTATCTGCGGTGTTGTCCATTTTTGACATAGGCCCACTATGCCTGCAAATGGACGCCTAGCAGCTAAGGCTTCAGAAAATCGCTCACCCTAAATTTTAAGCCAGCCAGAGCACTAGGTTAAGATGCTGTATTCACCATAGCAGTAGGTTACTGTTTTTAACAGTTATCCTTATAGAATTCAATAGCCTCATTGCCATCCAGCGTCTCAATGACCTCCACCTGCGCTTCAACACCCACTACTTTAGGCCCTGAAAAACTGGCCTTTCCTTCAGTTTTTTTATAATGTTTTAATTTATGGCGAATGTTTTCCACCAAAACATCATCCACACTCTCTTTATTGGTATGCTTCCTGAAAATCGCGCTCAATAAACCCATATTGATTCATCCTTACTACACTGCTTATTTGTCTATTTACTTACTGTCTATTCACTGTCTCTTTACGTGATGACTGACCCATTAACAGCCAGCTTTGCCTGCTTTTTCTCTGTATATTCTTATTTTGTCGCCTTTCTCTATAGCCTTATCGGAGCAAGCCTAGAGCAAGCCTGATCAATCATTAATCAGACGAACAGATAATAACAAGGTTTACGGGAAAACTCACCCATTAGTTTATCTTGCAAACAAAAAAACCTAAAAAACGGCCACCCCGATTGTCATCACAGGACAACCTTCTCAAGGCTGTCACCCTAGAACAGCCATCCTAGAACCAAGAAGCAATCGAAAGATTTATCGGTTACGATAATACCTATCATGACACGGCCACATCCATTTACATAACTTTACAATTCAACTAGCCTGAAGGGCTTGAGCAGGCACTCGGTTTTATCGATACTTTTTAACCTATACTCTGAGAAGAAATGCGCATACGAGCGCCGGAAAACCATAACGGAAAACCATAATGGCAACACCTTATAACCCACTGAACAGATTATCCGTTCATATTTTATTCATCTTTACGCTTATTGTCACACTCGCCTATAACCTGACAGCGACAGCGGACAGCCTTGATCAACCTATAGAGATCTTACAATGGTCCGAGCTAAACCAGTTCAGCAAAACAGAGCTCACCACTCACCCCAAAGCCTCAGACACCCCTTCTGAGACGAACGCACCCAACAATGAACACTTCCCCTCCCTCCCTGATCTAGGACACTTTGCCAATTACGAGCGGGGTTCCTGGCGCTATACATCACCCTCAACTCAAACGAGCACAGACAGCACACCGCCCGACAAGCGCTCACAGCAGGGTCGACTTATCAAAATACCAGGATTCATTGTGCCTGTTGAGTACGAACAGCACGATGGCAACCAAAAAGTATCCGCCTTCTTCCTCGTACCCAAATTCGGCGCAATTCTTTTTGAAGCCGCCCCACCACAAAACCAAATTATCTATGTTCAGCTTGTTGACCCTCACTCACTTGAGGCCATTACAGAAGCCTATTGGGTCACCGGGACACTTCAATCCAAGCGCTTAACCAAGCTGGGTACAACAGCCCGTTACAGCATGAAAGCCCACTCTATAGAGCGCTATACCCCCACAAGAGACCAAAACTAGAGACCAGAGTTAGAGGCCAGAGTTAGACACTCAAGCTGAACAGCTCTGCCACTGTCCAACCGCTTATTCCTTGATTAAGAATAGAAAAAAAGCTAAGAGTAAGAGTAAGACTACGAGTAGATAGACAAACACTCCCTACGATCGAATCAAACGGAATTGAGAGAGAAGTGGGTATATGGCAGCCAACCATGAAAGCAACCATGAAAGCAACAGCGGTAATATCATTGAGCGCTATCAAGATGGGCGCATCATTCCCTGCAACTACCTGTCACCTTATGCACCTTATCAATGGGTAAAAAAAGGGCTCTATGACTTTTTACAAGCCCCCACATTAAGCCTCTACTTTGGGCTCTTTTTTGTTATCACCCTGACGGCTGTTCTTTTATTGGCCTATTTAGCCGACAGCGTACTTCCAACCTTTCTGGTGATCCCACTCATGGTTCTGATTGCACCCCAGATCGTCTTCTGTCTGTACGATATCAGCCGCCAAATTCAAAGGGCCACGCCTCCCTCTTTGATACATGCCTTAAAATCCTTACGTAAAAATCAAAGCCAACAGTGGGGGTTTGCATTTGTGCTTTTTTTTCTATCACTTTTCTGGACGAGGGTCGCCAGCCTACTGTATATATTTTACCCACAACACTCAACACCCAACGCACTAGAGGCCTTCCCTTTCATTCTCATTGGCAGCACTGTGGGCTCACTCTTTTTAGTGCTGCTCTTCTTAATCAGCGCCTTCACCCTTCCACTGCTGATCGAACGACGTATCGACGTAGTCTCTGCCATGCTCACCAGCGCCAATGCCGTCATCACCAATAAAGTCGCCATGCTCCACTGGGCCGCTCTCATTGGCATTGCCGTCAGCCTTGGTGCTTTAGCCGGCCTGATATGCCTGGCCGTTACCATACCCATTATTGGCTTTTCCGCCTGGCATGGCTACCAAGAGACTATACTGGTACCTCGCTCTCCTCGCAGTGCAGCATCACTTGATGAGCGCTTTATCCCTTGACCCTCTACCTTCTACACCCCTACTTACTACTTTCATCGAACCCAGACACGTATCAGCATCAGCAAGGCTATAGGACTATTACGAGCACTATTACGAGCACTATTTCTGCAGTATCACATATTCCAGGATTTTCACTACCTGCTCGTTCGTCTGAGCTACCGCAAGCGCAGCCGCATCCACCTCTTTCAGCGGATGCGTCAAGGCTGGATCATGCTGAACAATAATGGGCTTACCCAATGCCGCCGCATAACCGGCATCAAACGCTGCGTTCCACTGTTTGTACTTTTCACCAAACCGCACAACAACAATATCGCTCTGTGCAATATAGGTTTTACTCCGTATTGCATTTATTTTTGCCGCTTTATGATCTTTCCAAAAATCAGACGCTTCAGCACCTAAAACATCAACCCCAACATCATCACTGGCGGCATGATCCGTCACAGGCGCAAAAAACTCTACCGGTAGTGATCGTTTTTTAGACTCACTGGCGATCTCATCCCGCCAATGTGTATGTATTTCACCCGATAAATAGACTTTCCAGCTCATGCCCTAACCCTCTTAGCAAAATTGTCCGCCCTATAGCTTTAGCTTTAAACTGCAGCGTTAAGCGGGCAAATGATATTTAACAAGGACCGAAGATTACAACGAATTCACGTTCATCGCAAAGTTTAAGAAAATTACTCACTTAGCCTTTTCAAATGGCATTGAATATTGTACTATCGACACCATGTTTCCCGAAGCGGTTTCAGCCATCTAAAACCGCTTGCAAGCAGAAAGATTACTTTTTATTCAACCAGCCTATTTAGTTAAGCTAGCTGGTTGGTTTGTTTAACCAACTTACCGACAGAGCGGTTGAGCGTTTCAACATTTCAATGACACCCATCAACTGCCGACCCTTAATCCTGTTTAAATATGTTTATTCACGTTATGATGCTTCATTGTGAAAAAATTCTGTACGCTGATAACACACTTTAAACAAGGCAAAGACCAGGAGAGACCAGGGTAGTGCGCTAAAAACGGCCAAGCTGCCTAAGT
>JAYPBG010000131.1:727-5295 GCA_038124075.1 Gammaproteobacteria bacterium | reverse complement strand
ATACACAACAGCCTACACCTTACTCGGGTTGGGCTTATTTAGAATTGAGTGCTGCTAAGTGCTTTTTAGCGCCTTTTTTAGCCCTTTTTTATCACAATGAAGAAGGAAAGCATGGTTAAAATTTACCCAATAAAAATTTAAAGTAATGTCTGCTTGAGTTCTACACAAACTTTGCTTGAATTAATAACAGAAGTTTCTATTTTTAAATGCACAAATAAGTGCATGAACGTATGAAAGTATGAAAGTATGAAAGTATGAAAGTATGAACGCCTCAATGCATGTATATATGTATGGTTGCGTACCCCAATAAACTAACGAAAGAGTGAATGTGAATCTCATGAATACTGATGAAGAAGTCAAAAGCTACAATAGTCGAAACGCAGATAAATTTGTTGTCAGACTTCCTGAAGGAATGAGGCAACGAATTGCAGAGGTTGCCAAAAACTACCACCGCAGCATGAATTCCGAGATCGTCTCTCGTCTCGAGAGCAGCCTGCGTACAGAAACATGTATCCAGCATGAATTTGACGCTGAAGATACTGCGGACCTGGTAGCAGAATCTGGCAAAACGATAAACATTGATTTAACCGCGCAAGAATTTGCTCTAATTGAGAAAGTGCGTCAGCTTCCAGTACAGAAACAGCAGGCGGTCATCGACCTATTGACTGTCTCCGGTTAAGCATGAGGCTACCCTTCTCGAAAGGAAGCGGCTAGAGGTTAACGAGCACTGGGAGTCAGCATGCCCCTGTGCTCGCAACCTAACGGGCAGGAATCACCCTTCCCCTACACTATTACTATTACCACTGTTCACCTGCTGAGCGGCTCCTTGCTCTACAAGGCTGTTTACAGTATTTGCAAACCCCTCTTCTATTTTCACTAAACTCGAATGCAGTTTATCGACATCTTGTTCTGCACCGCGTACAAGCGTGTAAATCGCATTCTCCTGATACTCATGCAGATTCAGCTCAGTCACTACATCCTCTATCTGGTGAATCAGCTTATCAAAAATAGAGTGGCTACTCTCCAGCAGTGAACTAAACTGCTTCTCCGATGCTTTAAGCGAGCCTGCCGCATCCGACATACTCATAACCAATCGATCCCTCTGATGCTGGAGCTTAGCATGCGCCAAAATCTCCTCTAAGCGAAACTGAACACCCTTTAACAGCGTCAACATATAGTCCTGTAAAGCTATTGACGTCTTTATGTGCTCTTGCGAAACAGGTAAATTTTTAATCAACAGGGAGAGTGAGCCACTGTTCAAGACCACCCTTCTTCCCAAAACCACCAACTCATGGCCACCGGACACCTTCGCCAGCAACGCCTGCTCCAACTCTCGCTCTACACCATCACCCGAGTAGTAAAACAGCTTCTGCCCTATTTTAACCTGTAAGGTGACTGAAAGCCCCATATCCTGAGCCGCACCTAAAAAGTGCTGCACCAATCCATCGATGGTGTGATAATTGAAGACCTCTTTAAAGAAGTTCAAGCAGAGTGTAATATTGCCATTATCTTTAAGTGCATTAAACGCAATACTGGAAGCGATATTCACTTTATCCGTTAGCTGCTCCATACCCGCTTTTGTTTTTATCGCTTTCTGAATCTTCGCCAACAACTCATTTGCATCAAAGGGTTTGGTGATATAATCATCACCTCCAACTTCATACCCTCTAAGCTTCTCTTCAATTGAACAGCGCCCAGAGAGAAACAGAACTGGAACATACTGGCATTTCGGATCTTTTCTTATTTCAGTACAGGTTTCATAGCCATCCATACCAGGCATGGTCACATCCAGAAGAATCAAATCGGGCACTTCTTTTTTCATCTGAACAAGGCACTCACTACCAGACAGTACAGATACTTGCTGATACTCATCCGATAGCATTTTGCCAATAATTTTATGATTCATTTCCGAATCATCTACACTGAGCACAAGCGATTTTTTGGCTGATGGATTATTAGACAAGGCTTTCTCCTATCAAATAGGCTAATACGTACTTTAAGTATTCATTTAAGTATTCATTTATGATTGTTATTATCTAATCAGACGGTATTATTTGGCCATAATGGCCAAAATATGGTTCAAGAAGACCAAAACCCGCTACAACTCTCAGTATAGATCATTTATCACCCTAAAGCCGAATTCAACACACAACCCAACACAAAACTCAATGGCGCGGCTAAACTGGCAAAACTAAACCGCCTATGCTTTCGAAAGGAAAGTTAGGCGGTTTATAAACGTTTTTAGTTTTAGCGTTTAAGCATAATTTAGTTTAACGATGAAAAGAAGTTCATCACCGCATCACCAAAAGAACGCTCTTCTCTTTCTTCTCCAGAAACATTTTGATCATCAACCGTCATATTACCAAACTGAGAATCCATCCTGAGCAACACCTTGCCTTTAGCTCGATGGCTCTCGACATGCTCGATCCCCTCTTTGACTCCTTCAATATCCGACAAATCAACAATTCGATCAACGGAAGGCTTGAGATCACGATTGACAATTTTATCCATGATAACCTGTTTGTCAGGCTGTAGTGGAGCAACAAAATGGTACTCCGGACCGCCTTTCAAACGGCTGACAGCATAATTCAGCGAGATTTTTCCTAAGAGCGAGCCAACCTGCCTGAAGTCATGCTTCTCATCACCATTGTATTTTTGCGGCCCGACAATGGTCATATATTTACCATTTTTTATGGCTGCATCACACGCTTTTTGATTCTCTTCTCCACCAACGCAGTCAAAACCAAGATCAAAAGCGCCCGGTTTTAGTTGTTCGCCAAGAGGCGCTTTCGTGTAATCAACGACTGTAACGCCCATTGCTTCCAAGGCTTCACGATTTCTGTCACTGCAAACACCTGTTACTTTTGCGCCACCATCTAACAGCGCCTTAACGAGAAGACCACCATTACCACCAGAGGCACCAATCACTAAACACTCTTTACCTTTGATGTCACCTGCTGTGTTAAGCAGGCCTGCTACAACGGTTGCAGACATGCCGATACCTGCGCCATCTTCCCATGACCAGTGATCAGGCATTGGGAAACAGAATTCGGTTTTAGTAACACACTCTTCCCCCCAAGCGCCTCTACCTGGATCTGTTAGACCAAAGACACGATCATTAACTTTAAACTCAGTGACCTTGGAACCGACTTCAGTAACAATGCCTGAGAAATCGATGCCAGGCGTATAGGGGTCTCTTAAACTTGGTTTGTGGCCTAGACCAATTGCACCGAAAAAGGTGCCTTCAGGAAAGTGGACATCGTCGATATTGACACTTGTGCCTTTAACTTCCACTCTGACTTGATTGGGTTTTAGCGTGGGACTGTCAACTTTGTGAGGGGCTAGAGAAGGGACCAGTTCACCCGGTCCAATTTGACTGATGATGGATAAAGCGGTATAGCTGGATTTAACAAAATTGGCAAAACTCATAAAACTTACCTCCTTGAGAATACTTTTCCAATGTATTTTCCATAGTGCACTCCAATAAAGCGCACACAGAATACATGAATCTAGCTTGGGTGTCTAATTATCTTATAGTTATTTGATGTTATTATTATGCTCCTCACAGCCCCGGGTATCACGCAACACTTACTGGCACCCTTATCCTTCTCAATAAGATCAGCCATATTTTGTCCCGACATTGAAACAACACTACCGGTGCACCTTGGTTCGATACGCAAGGCATAAAGGAGCAAGTATCTCCTGAGAAGATCAATCAAATCAGCTTTTCTATTGGACTTAGGTCGATACTCTTTTCGTAGAAACGTTTTTAGCTTATTAAATTGATCATTGAAATTCATGAAGTTAATCTACCCAAACATCATCAGGCAATACTGGTTCCAAACTTAATGTACTGACTTAAAGCAGGGGTCTTTTTAATTCTATAGTTGCTTCCGAATAGCTTGGTCTCATCATCATTTATCTCCTCCACTTCGATAAAACCAAACAGATAAAAGAACCACCTGATCATTCTATTCCCTAAGCAGTTCCTTACCTGACTCTCAGCATACTCATAATCATAAGCAGATACCTCGTCCAAAGAGGATGGAAATGCTTTCAAAAATATCTCTTCATACGACTCTAAATTAACCCACTCATCCCCTTCCAAGTAGAGAGCATACATCATAAAAAAAGCAGACCATCTCACAATATTGAGGTCATCATAACCATCAACATAAGACCAGTTAAATTTATCCAAATAGGTATCAATCAATACTTTAAACAGTTCACCACTCTTCTCAGGGGCCATTAATTTCTGGCCTTTTTGAGTCAACGAGAACCGCCCCTTCTGCTTTTTAATTAAGCCCGACAACTCAAAGATCAATCTTGCAACGTGCAACTCAAAGAAGTCGGTCTCTGTCCTTATTGAATCGTTAAATTTTGGACGCAAAGGGTTTGAGAATGCTACCCGAATAGGCTTGCACACTGACAGCGGCAAGTTACCTTTCGCAGTGGCTCGAACACCTTTTTCCCCAATGCCTTGAGCAACCATATGATAAAGCAGAACGAATGGGCCGTTTGATTCTGGAGGTGTATCGAATTTAATCAGATGGGGCGCTTCATAGGGG
>JAYPBG010000131.1:0-717 GCA_038124075.1 Gammaproteobacteria bacterium | reverse complement strand
GGGGTATAGAGAAAGCACTGCATATCTTCTGGTGAAAGACCCAGAAATTCAGGTAATCCAGTACGGTTTCTCTGCGCTGTAATTCGATCGGTCAGCTCTTGCAACTCATCTAGGCTGCCCACAGCACCATCAGCGCATAACTCTTCAGCAGCTCTGAGTATTTGCTCTCCAGGTGTCTCACCCATAGCGTCATTCTGTGCATTCAAACAGCACTTCTTAAACTTCTTTCCGCTCCCACAGGGACACGGTGCATTTCTCGATACCTTGGACAAAATCGTGCTCCACATCGTTTCAGTTGTGCCATCGCTATACCCCAAGTCTCGACCAAAATAAGACCTATCAAGCTTGCTTTATCCGATAGGCAGGATAGGCAGAGATATTATGCTCGAGTACTGAGGTAACTGGCATTATTCATAGATAACAACAATAGATAACATGTTAGAAGATGATAGTATCACGTATAAAGAAGGAGATGTTGGTCAGCATGAACCAGCAAACCATTGAGAAGGAAAAATGATCTAGACGAAAGGGTGTTCAACGAACACTCAAATATATGGCGCGCCCGGAAGGATTCGAACCTCCGACCCCCTAGTTCGTAGCCAGGTACTCTATCCAGCTGAGCTACGGGCGCGTATCTTATTGCACACGGCTTGGTCGCCATTGCATGGCGGAGAGGGAGGGATTCGAACCCTCGATGGGCGTATAAGACCCATACTC
>JAYPBG010000130.1:6206-9668 GCA_038124075.1 Gammaproteobacteria bacterium | reverse complement strand
GGCATTATACTCGAAAATCACCAACAAAATAACATCAAATTTAGGTCATACCCGCTTGCCATTCATCGGCTTGGGTTTATGTGTAAGCGTTGAAGGCGAGAAGTTGTGAAGTTTAGCGGTATTGGCGGCGAGTAGAGCCGCTTGTGCAGCCAGGTAAAAACCGGTTTTAATGGCGCGTTTCGATGGACTGATTGCTTTTTTCTCAGACATTTTGCTCTCAAGTTTATTGGCAGCGACATCGATGGCGTCTCCAGAGAGCTGTTTGATGGGGTTGCAGGAATAGCTGAAGGCGCGACTGGCGATGCCGACGGTTTTTGCGATGAGCGATATTCTGGATCGCATCGATTGAGAGAGTGTGCTGGATGGGTTCGCATCGGTCTCGTGGCTTGTTTCAGGCGATCCCGACTCTAAATCCATCGCACCGTCTGTCCCGTTGTCTGTCCCGTTGTCTGTCACATGTGCGCTGTTCTCCTCTGGAGAGGGGGGGTTAGGTTGGCTGAAGGGTGTTATCTCTGTGCTAATGTGACCCATCAATAGCATGAGCCCGAAAAGAGGGTATTGGGCCGTTGCGCTGAAGGGTTGGAGAACTGAGTTAACGCAGCGGCTTCTGAAAGCGTATCGGCTAAGCTTAACACCAGTTTAATCGCTTTGCATGTATTCTGTTGTTTTGGGGTTTCAAGTAGGATGTTTGCAAGAGCATCGAGACCGGCCTCAATTTTAGAAGCCGCCGAATCTTTATCGTGTGAAGATAATAGGTTGCAGAGTCTGGATGTCCCAAGGGGTTCGAATGTATTGAGGTTGCTTGACGAGCTTGCAGTGGCTGAATTGAGGGTGTTATGAGTCGATAGACTTTCGCTATTAATTCTGCTCTCATCAGTGCTCTGATTAGAGTGGGTGCTTGCATTTGAGCTTTCGATGGTAGCGCCGCTCGGTACGCTTAAAGCGTTGGATGGCGTGTTTACAGAACTAAGGGTTGTCATCTGTTTGTGCCTCTTATTTATTTGTTTAATTGTTGGGTTTTTATTATGTGATACAGTATACCGTGCCTGTGAGAGGAGTGTAAATAGTGTAAATAGAGTTATTTATTATTTATAAGCAACTCAGTTAGCTTGGTTTGCTGTATGTGACTGACTGAAAGCGACACGGCATAGGAATGGGTACATAGGAATGGGCACGAAATAATGTTGATATTTTCCGCCCCTGAACTCGCTTTGTTCAGACATGCATCCGCTTCAAATATCAACATGATTTCGTGCCCATTCCATAACGACATATCGGCATAGCAGTGGTATAGAGTATTATAGAGTATTGATATCATGAGTATATGAGGGGCTTGTAACGTAGGTTATGCTAATCTTTAATAGTATAAAAGGTATAAAATGTACTTTTCTATGTGCGTATCTATGTAATTATCTATTTGAGAGATGACGATATTGAAGCTAAGTGTTATTGTGCCATGCTTTAATGAAGCTGCTACACTAAAAACCATTATAAAGACCATTCGGGCGTGCAGTTATCCCGATATTGAGATCATTGTTGTTGATGACTGCTCCACAGATGGCAGTCGTGATATCTTAAAAAATGAGTTATCCGATGAGATTGATCAAATCCTCTATCATGATGTTAACATGGGTAAAGGCGCGGCGTTGCGCACGGGCTTTTCAAAGGCGACAGGCGATCTTGTGATTGTGCAGGATGCTGATCTGGAATATGACCCTAACGAGTACATTAAACTGGTTAAGCCGATTCAGGAAGGGGTCGCTGATGTGGTCTACGGCTCTCGCTTCAAGGGCGGGGAGGCTCACCGCGTACTCTATTTTTGGCATAGAGTGGGCAACGGTCTTTTAACACTGCTATCCAATATGTTTACCAATCTCAATTTAACGGATATGGAGACCTGTTACAAGCTGTTTAAGCGCGAGATCATTCAGTCAATTTCGATCGAGGAGAATCGGTTTGGGTTTGAGCCTGAAATAACAGCGAAAATTTCAAAGCGCAATCTTCGTATTTACGAGGTGGGCATCTCATATTATGGTCGGACCTATGATGAGGGAAAGAAGATAGGGTGGAGAGACGGCGTGAGAGCCGTCTTGTGTATTGTTAAGTACAATCTGTTTAGTAACGATCGGTGATTAAAGGCGTCTGAAACAGAGTGTCAACCTGCTTCAGACGCCATAGGCATTGATTTTCTTTAAATGATTTTCTTTAAATATCAACAAGCTTTAACATTAAGACGCTTTAACATCTTTTAGAAACCGCCTTGAATCACAGAGGCTGAGTTACCGTCCCCTTTTTGGTTCACTGTAGAGAGGTGGTCTTCACCGTACTGCGCAATACTGGCACTGTTTCCGTTGCCCAACTGATGCAGTTTGGATACATTGTCAATCCCTATTTGAGAGACAGCGGCGATGTTATTGTCACCTTTTTGTTTTAATTTTGAGAGGTTATTTTCACCCTCTTGGAAGACCGACGCACTGTTGCCATCCCCTTTTTGATGCAGCTTAGATCGATTATCTGCCCCTGTTTGAGAGACCAGCGCTTCATTGAAGTCGCCTTTCTGCTTGATCTTAGAGGTGTTGTTTTCGCCATTCTGTCGCGCTTCGGCGCTGTTGTGATCGCCTTTTTGCTTGATCTTAGAGTCATTGGACTCACCAAACTGCAAGCTTGCGGCACAGTTGGCATCACCATTTTGTTTAATCTGAAGATCGTTGAAGTTGCCCTCCTGATAGGTCGATACGGTGTTTTCATTACCGTTTTGCCTAATTAGGGTATCATTCTCTTCACCCATTTGACCGCTCATCGCTGTATTGCCGTCACCCAGTTGTCGTAGCTTCAATCGATTATCGATTCCACTCTGTTTGGTGGCCGATAGATTATTATCCCCTTTCTGTTTGATAAGCGTCTCATTGCTTTCACCTGCTTGGCTCAAACTGGCGTTGTTGTCGTTACCCTTCTGTTTCACTTTACCATAGTTGTCATCGCCTGTTTGCAGACCGGAGAGGGCGTTTCCATCCCCTACTTGATCAACGCGTATTTCATTATTGGCATCTGCAAATACTGTGCTGGAGATGGACAGAAGCAGTGCCGTGCCCATTGATTGTATGGATAATTTCGTAGATGACTTCATAGTGTTACCTCTCTATCTATCGATATCTTTAAGTTGGTTAATGCCTTAAAATTAGTTAATGACTTTAATGTAAAAAAGTGAACGCCTTTGGGTCATGGAGGTACACATAATGTTACGAATAAAATCATGATCCCTCTCAAATAAATATGATGTTATTTTGAGAGTAGATGACGATTTTGAACAGGTCTATACTGATACGGGAATAAAATGCTTAAAATGTGAACGATTTCTCAGCGATTTCTCCACCAGGGCACTCATTTACGTAAATTTAAATTGTAAAACGTGTCCAAACAGTGCTTTCATAAACGTCACATGGGTCCAATACATATATACAT
>JAYPBG010000130.1:0-6128 GCA_038124075.1 Gammaproteobacteria bacterium | reverse complement strand
ACTGTGTTTAAAAAAACGACACTTGGTACAAATAAAAAAAAAAACAAAAAAAAAAAAAAATACATATAACGACTCTGTATTGTAGTAGTATGATAGGTCGAGATTTTTTTGTTTAATAGAATAGAGTTCGGTTTTGAGCGTACGCTAAAGGTGTGAAAATGATAAATAGGCTGGTGGGTCATAATAGAGCTAAACATTTAAAGCCAGGGTCAGTGCATAAGAATCGTGGAAAACAGAGCACGAAACAGGGTCGTATTGAGTCTGCAGGTGGGGGTGATTTTAAGCCCACCGCACCACCGCCTACTAAAGTGGGTACCACCTCTAAATTAACTAAATTAAGAGAGCCAGTTTGCAATGATTCACTGAATAATATTAATAGTAATGTAAATGGCGTCCCAAAAAAGAGTTTTTCAGAGATTGATCGGCTGACGGTAGCTGTTCTTGTGAAGAATGAGTTGAAAAATATACATGATATCCAGAGTAAATTATTTAAACCTGAATATTTGTACGAAAAGGCTGGGTTTACTCAAGAGGAAATCGATGACTGTGATTTTGATGTTGAATATCAAATAGAGACAAACTTCTTTGCCATTAAAAGAGCGTTGATGGATGAAAAATTTGATGAGCTTATGAAGAGCGAAGGTGGGGAGTTTAAAAAGGGTTTAATGAAAATCGTTAAAGAGTTTGATAGTTTTTTGTTTGCCCTATCGAAGACCTCTAAAGAAATTTCTAAGGCTGGGCCTCTAAGTTTTTTGATTATAGCGCGTAGAGTTGTAAAATATTTTATGGGAAGTGGTGAGCGCAGCCCTGTCTCTTCTTTAAATAAATTTTTACGTGAATACTTTCCCTGTAAAAAAAGAGGGGCAAAAGGGGTGCGCCATATTTCGCAAAAGGGATTTAATGATGTGTTTATAGAAATAAATAACAAGATGGGGTCGAGACGCTACTTTAAAGAATTGAAAAATTATCTGCGCGACAGTTTGCCTTTGATTGATTCGTTACGTGAAAGCATAGAGAATATTAAGTGTATTCTAAACGATTCAAGTGAGATCCTTGGTCAAGAAATAGAGGGCCATTTAATCCTTAGGGCTGCGTTTGATATGGAGGATGATGGTTATGCGATGCTTAGTACTTATGAAAAAAGATTGGTTGAAGACATAGCTGGAAAAATAGAGAGCATGCCGGACTCTAAAGGTAGGGGGTTTTCAGATATTCTTGAGGAGTTGAGGGGGGGTAAAGAGGGTGTAAATTATTTACACCCTCTCTCTCCAGTCCCTTTGTGACGTTTGCATTAGTGAGAGTCGATGCTATCAAACCGCGTAAGCGCTTGAGAAAGCATGTTGATGAATTGGTCGCGCTCCGCAATAACCTGTTGAACGAATTCGGATGTAAAGATTGTCTCAAGTTCTTCTATATTTTTAATATTTTTACGGTCTTTTGAGAGCGACTCTTTTGTCTTCTGGATGTAGTGCTTTATTGGTTTCCTGTCTTTTATTAGGTCTGAAATTTCACGCTTATGCATCCCTATTGTACGCTTAAGATGAACGTAGTATTGTCCCCCAGCATCAAACTCTTCTTCCGCTGCTTTCATTTCTTCCATTTGATGAGAGTTTAGGGTGAAGAGGGTGTTGCTGTCGTCAAGCGCGCTCTCTAATAAGAGTATTTTATGTGAAAGTTCAGTAATAAGCTGGTCGCGTTTGGCGAATGTTTCTTTTAGTTCTTGGTTTGTAAATTGCGATGTGATTTTTGTATTATTATATTCAGTGCGGTTCTTGTGTTTAGATAGAGTGTCTATGTTATCATTGAGTGTATCAATAAGACTGTGCGCTTCTTCTTGGGCGTTAGGATCTTGGGGGTTGGAGTAAAGTAGCGCAGCTGCCGTATTGTTGATAGACTCTTCTAATGTTGCTAAGGTTTTGGTGCATGCCTCAATCGTTTGCTTTTCTATTTCTGTGTAGATATTATTTAATGTATCGTCTTCACTCTTACAGATAGCCTTTAGGTTGAGATCACTGCTGTTTAGGGTCGTGTTAACAATAGGCTCTTCGTATAGTTTCCCAAAATCAATCTCTAGGCTGTGATTTTTTTCGCTTATGAGCCTATGAATGTGAGCTGTTATCTTCGAAATAAAGCGTTTATCATTGATGCTTTGTAAGTTTTTTTTATTCAGTTTTTCTTCTGATGCACTCGATACTTTGGGTTTTTTTATTGGTGCTTGGTTGCTTTTTCTGGTTGTCAGGTTGGGTGATGTGCTTATTTTTACAATGCTCATGTTCATTCCCCTGTTTTTTTATAATTTAATATTTTATTGTGTTTTTACAGTATTTCTACTGTGTATAGTTGTCGTTAATATAGGTCTGTTTTTTCTACTGTGAACATCGTACAGGCTAAAAGCTGATTTGTCAATTAGAAAATGGGTGGGTACGCAATACTTTAATATTTTCCGCACCTGAACTCCCTTTGCTCAGAGATTTACTTGTCAAGCAGCTATAGCGACTGGTTTATCAGTTCTAAAGGTTGAGGTTTGCTGTAGAGAAAGCCTTGACTAAAGTCACAACCAATCTCTTTGAGAAAAGCTTCTTGTTGTTGGGTTTCAACGCCCTCTGCGGTTACTGTGAGGCTAAGATTTTTGGCCATGGCTGTGATGGCAGAGACAATCTCTATATCGTTTCTATTGTTGGGAATCTCTTTTAAGAAACTCTGGTCTATTTTTAACGTATCTAAAGGTAATTTCTTAAGGTAGGCCAATGATGAATAGCCGGTACCAAAATCATCGATGGCGATCTTGAAGCCCAGTTTTTGAAGAATATTGAGCTGTTTGGCTTGCTTGTCGATATCGCTTATAAGCGTCTGTTCAGTAATCTCTATCTGAAATGAGGTTGGCTTAAGCTTATATTTTTTCAGAAGTGTCTGAAATTTATCCACTAAAAGGGGGTCATTGAACTGCTTTGCCGATATATTGATTGAAATCCATGCATCACTCATCCCAAGGCTGTTTAAGTAGTGCCTGTCAAGGCACGCTAACTCAATAATCTGCTCACCTAATGGTATGATTTGTCCATTGGTCTCGAGCGTGTTGATGAACTGTCCGGGCCCGATCAACCCTTTTTCGGCATGGTTCCAGCGAATAAGCCCTTCAAATCCTGCGATTTTTCCTGTCTTTAATTCGATAATGGGCTGGTAAAATAGCCTAAACTCTTTGTTGTTAACGGCATCCAGCAGCTCGGCTTCGAGCTTGACCTCTTCTTGAAGAGCACTATTCATCTCATTCGTGAAAAAACAGTAACAGTTTTTGCCATTCTTTTTGGATTTGTACATTGCGACGTCAGCGCAGCGCATGAGTTCATCGGTTTCCATGCCGTTATCCGGACCTATGGCTGCACCGATGCTTGGTGTGATTTTGTAGTCATTTTTATTTAAAATAACCGGTATTTGAAACTTCTCAAGCACCTTATCCAATGCAACTTTAGCGTGATCTAAGCTCTTAATTTGTGGTAATAAAAGTGTAAATTCGTCCCCGCCTAAGCGGGCTACCGTGTCGGTATCTCTAACAGCAGACTTAAGGCGTTTTGAAACTTCAATCAGTAGCTCGTCCCCTATGTCATGCCCTAATGTATCGTTGATGCGTTTGAAGTTGTCTAGATCGATGAAAACAATGGCAAAACGCTCGCGGTGCTTTCGCGCGTTCTCTATTAATCCTTTTAACTGCTCTATAAACATGCGTCGATTGGCTAATCCGGTCAACACATCGAAAAGCGCCATTTTTTCCAGTTCACCGGTGCGCTGTTCTATCTCATCGTATAATACTTCAAGTTCTGAGCTGAGTTTGATGGCGGTATCTTCTAATACGTCCAGCTCATTTCGAGTGTACTGAAACCTTTGGTGGTGTCGAATGCTGGTTCGAACGTATTCAAACTGTTTCTTAGCTAAGAGTGGCAGCAGTTTCGCCTGTTGTTGAAGCCTCTTCATAGGGCTGTTCAGCACATAGAAGACGATGAAGATGGCGCATATTAAACCTATCAGTGTGATGAGGCCGCTGTAGGCCATGGTGTCATATATACGTGCTTTCTCATGGCTGATGTTATTGGCTAGAAGAATAAATTCACTGTTCTTGGAATGGTTCACGTTGTCCAGTAGGGGGATGGCATATAAATAGTAATATTGATCATCAGGTGTATGATGAATGGTTTTTCCATTCTGTTTGACGGTTTCAAAGGTGCTTACGTTTGCCAGCTGTTCGATAATAGGAAAGTATGCCTCTTTTTCTGTCATGCCTGCAATTTGGACATGCCAGTGAGGTAGGGACTCAAAAGAGCTGCTTGTATGATTTATTTGACTGCTTTTTCTTAGAAGGGCGGCTTTTAAGTGGTTCTTTTGGGCAAAATTAATAATAAAATCAACAAGGCCTGTACCAATAAAGAGGTATTTCTTTTTTCCATTCATAAAATAAAGAGGAATTTTTGCATAAATAGTGCAGAATTCTGTGCAGAGGGTCGTTGTACTGGGTCCCTTTGTGACGTCTCTTTTCAGCATCTTGTCAAAATCGATGTCGCTCTCTCTGCCCCATGTGAGCGTTGATTGAGTGGCGATATCATAGATAAAGAGTGACTCAAGCCCCCACTCCAGCTCCATCAGATCCCAGTTGTTGTCAAGATAGTGTCTGAGGCTCTCTTCAGAGATGTTGGCTTCTGTGTTACGGCCTGCGAGCGAAACGCTGGTGCCAATTTCAATCAGGCTTCGTCGGTGCTGATCGAGCAGTGCGGATGAGTTGTTGCGTATGGACTCTGCCAGTTGTTCTTCAAATAGGCGCGTGCCCTCAGTATAGATCGTGTGGCCGATGGAGGCCACTGCGCATGTAAAGATGACGCAGATGACAACCAGTGTTTTCCACTTTAGACTTAAAAAAATGTTTTTTTTTATCATTCTTTTTCATTATAGATAAACAAACATGACCTACCGCTTAAAAGCGGTAGGCTGCACTTAGGGCCAGTAAGTTCCAGTATTTAGGCAGTTCTGGTATTCGAGTGGGTTGATTTTCATTCGCATTCAGCCAGCCTGCACCGTCAATATAGTGGTACTCCATGGTAATCAGTGTGTTGTGACGCGGTCTCCAGTTAAGGCCTATCGCATTGTCTTCACTGTTATTATTCAGACCAATATTGAAGAAATCAAATTTGGTAAAGAGTGTCCAATGGGTATTCAACCTTCTGTCAATCTGGATGTAATAGGATTTCTTTTTATCGTTGTCAACCGTTGGTACTTGGTCCATGAAGTTGGGGGGAAGCATGCTGAGTGTGCTTTCATCGATATCCGTCGTGGGCGTATCCGTTTTGAAGTCGGTAACAGCGTACTCTGTTAAAATGCTCCAGTTGCGTGTTTCATACTTGAAAGAGATGATCTGACCGAGTGATTTGAGTGTGCTCGAGGCGGTTGCTGTCGGTAAAGGGGCGGGTGAGAAGGGTACGTATTCATTCAGATCGATCGTTGTTTGTAAACTGAGTGAATCCGTGTAGAAAATGGTATAGCCGATAAAAAAGCTGCTTTCATAACTCATTCGTAACCCGACCACTTCATCCAGCGTGAAATCAGCGTCGTCTAAGCCCAGTGTGAGATTATCTAAATCATGGTTATCGCTCTTTCCATAAACGGTTTCTGTTGTAAATATGCCATTATCTGTAAAATGGTTTGTATGAATGCCCACGCCATCCAGCGACAGAATGCTGTTTCTTCCATTTAGATCTAAGTATATCGATTGAGGTAAATAAATGCTTGGGCGAGTGAATGAAATGTCTCGAGCATCATTTAACATACCATAGGGTATCTTTTGCCGCCCTAGGCGTATGCCGAACATATGCGTTTCATCTTGAAAAAGCGTTTTATCAAGCAGGAGATAGTCAAGATTTAATCCATCAAAACCAGAGCCCGCATGACGATAAATGGTCTGTCCTGATAGCCGTGTGCTGTAGGGAAAGTTGTAGCTGCCGTTTATTGAAAGTTCGGTATAATCTAGACTGATGTCATCCTGACTCTCTCCATAGATATTGTTTTTGTCTGTGTGGAACATACCTTGAGTAATGACACTGTTCCATGTGAAGTTTTGAGCGTCTACGTGTGAGCTGTGTACGCTC
>JAYPBG010000129.1:0-9755 GCA_038124075.1 Gammaproteobacteria bacterium | reverse complement strand
ATATCATACGTGATTGCCCGGGCTCTGTGTTGAACGGGGTGCAGGCGTGCAACGACGGGTGCTTTGGCCGACGCCGAAAGATCCGACTCTATTGCACGAATGATCTGCGCTTTATCTGTATAGTGCGTCTGATTAAATGAGCCCAAATAGAGCTTTAAGCTCTTCGACTCAATGATCTTCGGTGTCGTACAGGGTACCATAATCTCAAGCATGGCTGCAGTCGGCTTACCCTTGCTGTCAAGCCATGAAAATTCATAGGCATTCCAGAAGTCAACGCCATGAAAAGGCAGCTCGGCCTGATCAAACCCAAATGAGGCACGATGCCTTTTACGTGAGATACCTTGCAGCAGTGATGGATCATAGATCGCTGGAAAGTCGACACGCTTTCCCAGCAGATCTGTCCCATCCGATCTCTTTCTATCTGACGCTTCTTCACCTAGACCTTGTTCAACCATGAGCCGCTCTTTTTAACCTCTTTCAACTTAACTTAACACAACCTAATTCAACCTAACGCCTAAATATTATAGCGGTTATAGCTCTGTTATAGCTATCTTATAGCTGTTTTCTTTAACCTGCGCTCTTCACGTCACGTTCTGCCATCACGAGCGTAACCCATAACCGCGATTGAGTAAGCGCAAGGCAAAGAGCAGCAGCCCACCCGTAAAGAGCATGATCATTACAAGCGAGAAAAGCACATTAACATCGCTGATGCCCAAAAGGCTGTATCGAAATGTATTCACCATATAGACAATGGGGTTCAACATGGAGATCGTACGCCAAAGATCCGGCAGCAATGCCAATGAGTAAAACACCCCCCCCAGATAGGTCAGAGGGGTCAGGACAAACGTAGGCACAATGGATATGTCATCAAAACTGGATGCATAGAGGCCATTTAAAAAGCCCGCCGTTGCAAACAGCGTGGCAGTCGCCACCAGCACCAGCAGCATCAACAGAGGGTTCAAAATCTGTAAATCCGTAAAAAAGAGTGAAACCAGCGTCACAATCACCCCCACCAATAAGCCGCGCGTTGCACCACCCATGACAAATCCAAGCAGGATCACAAAATTGGAGACGGGTGAGACCAACAGCTCCTCCACATTGCGCTGAAACTTGCTCGAATAAAAAGAGGAGGCCACATTGGCGTAACTGTTGGTGATCACCGACATCATAATCAGTCCGGGTACAATAAATTGAATATAATCAAAGCCACCCATCTCTCCGACTCGGCGGCCGATCATGGTGCCAAAGATAACAAAATAGAGTGACATGGTGATCGCCGGAGGAATCAAGGTCTGCACCCAGATCCTCATGTAACGCCGCACCTCTTTGGTCACAATGGTCTTAAACGCCGTCGTATTAATCGATGCGCGCGATAACATAGCTTGATTGGACATACTCTAACCCCTGATGCTCAGCCTTAATCTTTTAGTAACCTTAATCTTTTAGTGCAGTAACTGTATAACGCTTATGCGGGTGAATCTTGTGTCAGAGAGAGAAACAGCTCTTCCAAACGGTTGGTCTTATTTTTCATGCTCAGTATCTTTTTACCCTGATCATTGAGCGCTTGAAACAGCTCATTAAGCGGGTATTTGCCAGACACATCCACCTGAAGCGTCATATCATCAACACGCATCACTTCTATACGCTCACTCTTAAGCGGTGTCAAATCGGCCGGCACCGAATCGAGATCGATCAAACACGACTGCCGATCCAATTTCCCCAACAGCGCTTTTATGGGCCCCTTCTCTATCAACTGGCCGCAATCAATGATCGCCATATTACGACAGAGCGACTCAGCCTCTTCAAGATAATGGGTGGTTAAGATGATGGTCGTGCCCTGCTCATTCAGCTCAATCAAAAAGTCCCACATCAGACGACGCAGCTCAATATCCACACCGGCCGTAGGCTCATCCAGAATCAGCAACTTTGGCTGATGCACCAGCGCTCGAGCAATCATAAGACGTCGCTTCATGCCACCCGACAGCAGACGCGACTGCTCATGCCGCTTCTCCCACAGCCCCAATTTTTTCAAGTAGTGTTCAGCCCGCTGCCTAGCCACATTCGGCTCTATTCCGTAATAACCCGCTTGCGTGGCAACCACATCAAACACCTTCTCAAATTGATTAAAGTTAAACTCCTGCGGCACAATGCCAATATACTGCTTTGCCAATGGAAAATTTTCATCAACATCAATACCGTGAATCTCAACTTTGCCTGCTGTTTTATTAACCAAAGAGCAGACCACACCGATGGTCGTCGATTTACCGGCGCCATTGGGCCCTAAGAGGGCAAAAAAATCCCCCTGCTCAACGGTAAGATCAATGTTATTTAACGCCAGAACCTCTTCACGCCCCTGTTTTCCTCGGTAGCGCTTTGTTAAACCACGGATCTTAATCGCTGGCACCTTATCTTCGGTGTTCTTCTCAACCATGCTTTATCTACCTTTCTATCTACCTATTATCCCTCTTGCTCCAACAAAAAAGGGGGATATGGTGTTGAAACGGCCTCCGCTCCGTTGTTATCATTCAGAGCGTTAAAACCGATTAAAATCAACAACTGAACCGGGAGACCCCCTACTATGACGATCGAACTACCTGCTCTACCCTATGCGCTTGACGCACTTGAGCCGCACATCTCTAAAGAGACTTTAGAGTATCACTATGGTAAACACCACCAAACCTATGTAACAAACCTCAATAACCTTATTGAAGGTACGGATAATGCCGGTAAATCACTTGAGGCGCTTATTAAAACAAGCTCAGGCGGACTATTCAACAACGCCGCTCAAGTTTGGAACCATACTTTTTACTGGAACTGCCTCAGCCCTAACGGCGGTGGCGAGCCCACCGGCGCCCTGGCCGAAGCGATCAACGCGAAATTTGGTTCTTTTGCTGAGTTTAAAGAGGCATTCAGTAAAACCGCCATCACCACCTTTGGCTCTGGCTGGGGTTGGTTGGTTAAAAACAGTGCGGGTGAACTTGAACTGGTCAGCACCAGCAACGCCGGTTGCCCACTGACCGAAGAGCAGACGCCTCTGCTGACCTGTGATGTATGGGAGCACGCCTACTACGTCGACTACAGAAATGCACGTCCTAAATATGTAGAGGCCTTCTGGAGCCTTGTAAACTGGGATTTCGTGGCTGAGCAATTCGGCCGCTAGAGCTTCAGTTTATATTCATTTAGCCATTCTGGGCCGACACGATGCCGGCCCAGAATACAGTAGAGAGTACAGCAGAGCCTGAAGAAAACCATAAAGCCGCACATATCTACAAAAAGGGTACTTATTCTATTATTTATCCTTCAATTTGCCCTCAATAAAAAAGTTAATTTTACAACGCACAACATTGTTTAAATTGCTTAAACTGATCTAGAATTGAAAGCAATTTTGAAGATAATGAATGGGTCATATTTGGACCGTCATCCGCACCGGGCAGTATATTTTATGAACAACCCAATAAAGGATCTGATCATGCGCACCCACCAAGGGCGAGAGTATATTCGACATCCAGCAAGTATTCCCATTGTGGTCAAACCGCATACCCCAAGCCAAAAAGCCCCCAAACCCACCGCAGCCGAAGAGAGCGCGGTCAACCTGGCGCTCAACAACGTCAGCCAAGGCGGCCTTGCATTTGACTCACCCACCAACCTACAGCACGGCACCATCGTCGATATTGAGATTAATATCGTTGAGCCCACCTTTGAAGTACAAGGGATCGTGCAGTGGTGCAAAGCAAAAGCGTTTAAACAGGGCTGCTATGAAGTGGGCGTCGAGTTTGTCGACCATGAAGACCTATTCCGTGTCCGCATGATCGAGCAGGTCTGCCACATTGAGCAGTATCGAATAGAACGAGAAAAAGAGACAGGGCACCCTATCAGCGGCCAGAAAGCGGCGCTGGAGTGGATCGCAGAACACGCCGCCGAATTCCCCAATCCAAACGAACCAACGTCCGACACCGCATCAGAAGAAGAGCGTGTCACAGGAAGGCAGTAACGTAATAGTAATAGCAGCAGAAACAGCAATAGCATAATGGCAAAAGCATAATGGCATCCATCAAATCTCTACTTCAACAAAGTGCGCCACCTAAAGCAGCCCGCACTGAAAAATCAAGCGCCGACACTCAAACACCTGAGCCTATTGAGTGCCAAGGCTGGGTGCGCTCAAAACGCGACTCCAAGGGAGGCTTTTCGTTCATCACTGTGAACGACGGCTCATGCTTCGACTCAATCCAAGTGGTCGCTGACCAAACCCTCCCCAACTACGACAGCGAAATAAAAGCCATCAGCACCGGCTGCTCCGTTCGTATAACAGGCACCCTTCAAGCCTCTGAAGGTAAAGAGCAGAGCATTGAAATCATCGCCGACACCGTCAACGTACTCGGCTGGGTCGATGAGCCGCAGAGTTATCCCATTGCCAAAAAGCGTCACACATTTGAATACCTACGAGAGGTCGCTCACCTGCGCCCTCGCACCAACAGCTTTGGTGCCATGACCCGCATACGCAACTGCGCGGCCTTTGCCATTCACTCCTTTTTTAACCAGCAGGGCTTCTGCTGGGTCAACACCCCCATTCTGACTGGGAGTGACTGCGAAGGTGCCGGTGAGATGTTTCGTGTCAGCACGCTCGATCTATGCAACCTGCCACGAGACGATGCTGGGCAGGTGGACTTTTCTCAAGATTTTTTCGGATCAGAAGCCCACCTCACCGTATCCGGTCAGCTCCAGGCTGAGAGCTACTGTTTAGCCATGTCAAAGGTCTACACCTTTGGCCCCACCTTCCGCGCCGAAAACTCCCATACATCACGACACCTCTCCGAATTTTGGATGGTTGAGCCCGAAATCGCCTTTGCCGACCTCAACGGTGTCGTCAGCCTTGCGGAACAGTTTCTAAAACATATCGCCAGTACCGTGCTGGATGAGTGCGCAGACGATATGGCCTTTTTTGCTCAACGCATCGATAAAGGTGCTATATCACGGTTAGAACAGCTGATCAGCGAAGAGTTTGAGCGCATCGACTACAGTGAAGCCATCACCCTGCTGGAACAATCGGGGCACGCCTTTGAATTCCCAGTGAAATGGGGGCTGGATCTACAATCTGAGCATGAACGCTACCTAACAGAGACACTGCTGAAACGGCCCGTGGCCGTATTAAATTACCCTGCTGCGATCAAAGCCTTTTATATGCGAGAGAACAGTGATGGCAAAACCTGTGCCGCGATGGACATTTTAGCACCCGGCATTGGTGAGATCATTGGCGGCAGCCAACGCGAAGAGCGGCTCGAGCAGCTGGACAAGAAGATGGCCGAAAAAGCGGGGCTGGCGGAGCACCTCGGCTGGTATCGTGACCTACGCCGTTATGGCACCGTTCCACACGGCGGCTTTGGGCTGGGCTTCGAGCGCTTATTAAATTACATCACCGGCATGGAGAATATTCGCGACGCCATCCCCTTCCCACGCACCCCCGGTACCATCGAGTTTTAAAAAAGATCGACTTTATAGGCTAAAATAAAGGGCTATACTAAAAGAGTATGAGAAAACAGGGGACAACAGGGGGCAACAGTGAATAGACAGTGGATAGAGAAATAACAAGATAAACCGTACAAAAATAATCACACCTATAACAATAACAGCAACGCTGCAGTAATGGATTGGCATCAACTTATACAACCCAAACGATTTGGCATCCCACACACCGACGCTATAACAGAGTGTGGGCGGAGCCACTTTCATAAAGATTACGATCGAATCATCTTTTCGGGCGCTTTTCGTCGTTTAAATAAAAAAACCCAAGTCCACCCCCTCAATGAAAATGACCATATTCATGCCCGTTTAACCCACAGCTTGGAAGTGGCCAGCGTCGGTCGCACACTCGGCACCGCGGTAGGGGAAGCGATGGCCATGGAAGGTGCCTTACCCGAGCGCGTATCGCCTGACGACCTCGGCGCCATTGTGCAAGCCGCCTGCCTTGCACATGATATCGGAAACCCACCCTTTGGCCATGCCGGTGAGCAGGTGATCAGCGAGTGGTTTCGCTATCACTGGGCAGACAGCCGCTTCGCACTGATTGAAGACCAAAAAGAGCGTACCGATCTCTGCCATTTTGAAGGCAACGCACAAGGTTTACGCCTCGTCAGCCGCATTGAGCGCCACTACAAAGAAGGTGGATTACGTCTCACCTACCCCACCCTGGGCACACTGCTTAAATACCCGTGGTCCTCCACTCATGTCACAAGCGAATTAAAAAAATTCAACTGCTTCTCTTCTGAAGCCACGGTTTTGGAAGAGGTTGCTGAACAACTGGGGCTCACCCCTCTTCGCTCAGGCGTCTGGTCACGCCATCCGCTCAGCTACCTGGTCGAGGCGGCCGATGATATCTGCTACGCCTTTATTGACCTGGAAGATGCCCTCGAAATCGGCATACTGACACTGTCGCAACTGGAGTGGGTCGCCTCCCCTCTCTACTCTAAAAAAACCCTTGCTGAATTCGGTGCCCACTCAACACGCAGCTTAGTCGGCCTAATACGCAGCCGAACGATTGGATACTGCATAGAGGCCGTTGTCGCTGCATTTTTAAGTCAGCAGACACGGATTTTAGAGGGCACCCTGCACGGCTCACTGATCAACTATACCCATGAACCGGTCCGTGCATCACTCCAGCGTGCAAAAGAGGTCGCCAACAAAGAGATCTTTCCACGCGCAAAAATAGCGCTAACAACACTGGGCGCTGAAGATGCACTGCACACACTGCTCGATCTTTTTACTCAAGCGGTGTTTAAACGGTTCAATCGACACCCCCTCAACCAGCATGAAGCAAACGCCATCTCACTGCTCAACTCAAACTGCCCTACACCCTATGACACCCTTTATGAACACTACCGGTGCGTATTAGACTACCTAAGTGGCATGACAGACGCCTACGCCTTACGCTTAGCGGATGAATTAAGACCGAAACCGCGCAGACAGTGGATTAAAAAACTGGGCGCATTCACTGCTCAAAATCTAACATTACGATAAAAACAGACGCCTCTTATTCATCTCGCTTATTCATCACGCGCGCCCTTCACTTTTTCCTATCAACAACAGCAACAGCAACAGCAACAGCAACAACAACAGCAACAACAACAGCAACAACAACAGCAACAACAACAGCAATGTGAACCAACTCACAAATCTTTTAATAAATCATAAAAATAAATCAAACTGTGACAGAGTGAAATTTTTTTTTGGGTAAAATTGCCTTTAATAATAGCCATGCCTTGTTCTTCAAAAGGAAGTGACGAGGAACGCAACCAATTTATGGATGATCACACATGCAGCTATTTAAATTACGCTCTTCACAATCTTCACGCATCACTCGACCCACACCCCTTATACCCGCTGTTATCGTAGCCACACTCCTCTGCCCTCCAAGCTCATTATCAGCCAGTCACTACACACTGCAAGGCTATCCTGTCAACGCTGTCGTGACCGTTGACGAAACGCTCTACTTTAATGGGAATATCGAAAATACAGCCCTATTTCCACACACAACCAACAGCGAAATTAACTCAGGCACACTGGCGTTTTATGTAAAACCGGATCAACTCTATGCCTCCAGACGCGGGTTGATCTCGAAAGACTCTTCAGGATACGATCAAGGCGGTCATCTTACCGTCTTCATAACGGGCAACCACCTAGAAGTGAGAAGCCAAAGCCTTGATACAAGCAATCTGCTTATAGCAAACAATCTCTTTAATGCAAATCAAGAGACCTACATTGTGATCACATTTGGTGAGGAGGGTTTAAACATCTATGCGGATGGCGAACGGGTTGCGAGCGATATCAACTGGACAACAGGGCTTATGGGAAATCAAGAACCTTGGGTCATCGGCGCACATCAATGGGCAAGCGGTGATGGCGTTGCCGACAAAATTGAAGACCCCTTTATGGGTAGCATCGGCACACTGAACCTGTTTGACGAACAGCTCAGCGCAGAACAGATTGCTGAACTGACCCAGCTTAATCAAACGTCAAACACTGAAACATCAACGAACATCGGCTCGACAGAAACCGATACTGAAACCGATACAGGAAATACCACAGCACCCAATCTGACTCTCATTGCCGGGCACAGCGGAACACTGAACTTTAACGGTGATTTAAATAACGTGCCAATACTGCCACACTCCTCAGGCCTTGAGCTTGAGTCTGGTACTTTGGCACTCTCTGTTACACCAATAGCGCTCTCTTCAGCACGACAAGGTTTGATCTCTAAGGATTCAGCGGGCTATGATCAGGGCGGCCACCTTAGCTTATTCATCATAAACGGTCATCTAGAGCTGCGTATGCAGAGCCTCGATTCAACCGTCTATCTAACAGCATACGACATCTTCTTTGCACAACAAAAGACGGACATTATTATCTCATTTGGTGCAGAAGGTCTGCACATTTTCGCCAATGGTGCACCGGTCGCAAGTGACCTAAGCTGGCAAGATGGGTTGGTCGGCAACCAAGAGCCATGGGTCTTTGGTGCAAATCAGTGGGCCAGCGGTAACCGGGTTGCCGACATCCTTCAAGACCCTTTTACGGGCTCAATAGGCCAATTGGCGCTTTACGGTGGACAAGATCTCACACTTCACGATAGCATTGACCCTATTGACCCTATTGACCCTATTGACCCTGTTGACCCTGTTGATCCAACACTTTCTGGCGATAACACCATTTTGCTCACATGCACCACACCCTCAACAAGAGAGGACGGAACACGCCTTCAGCTTAATGAGATCGACCACTACAAAGTCATGTACACCCATACGGATACAGGCGCAACCAGAACGTCTATCATAGAAGACCCAAGCCATTGCAGCTCAGCACTGGGCGGGCTCATAGAGGGTGAGTGGGCAATTTCAATGTTAACCTGCGATACAGCAGGATTGTGCAGCACACCCTCTGACGTTCAAAGCATAACGCTTATATAATTTTATAAGGGCGGGGAAAACCCATAGTGAAGCCGTGAAAGAGATAAAACGTCGGCCAATACCGGTCGACGCGTCTCACGCTGCACCCGTGACGGTTTTTGTTCGAAGTGGCGGTGGTTTTTAGGTAAGACCTCTTCAAGGGTGAGGCCCGGACGGAATGTCGATTCAGGGCGAGAACTCAGCAACTCAGCACAACCAAAATCCGCAATATGGAGCTTACCTTTATCATCCACCAAAAAATTCTTTTCAGAAATATCACTGTGACGCACACCCTGTGCAGCCAGTCGATCACCTAAGGCATAACGCTCTTCGCTTTTTCTATAGCGCAGATTCGAGAGAAAAAAAGGACATATATGGACGCTCTCATGGAGTAGAAAAAAAAGAAAAAAAAAGAAAAAAAGGACACCCAAAAAAGAAAAAAAGGACACCCAAAAAATTCTTGACTAATACCAGCAACCCCATTATCATCCCTCTTCGCCATAAACACTCAGAGCAACCATATGACCCGAGCCCGCAAAGAACTTATCGCCGTTGAATCAACGCCCTTCTATCACTGCATCGTACGCTGTGTCCGAAGAGCTTACCTATGCGGGAACGATCCTCTTACAGGTAAAAACTACGATCACAGAAAACAGTGGACCGTCGAACGACTCCAGCAGCTCGCCTCTGTTTTCGCCATCGATGTCTGTGCTTACGCCGTCATGTCTAATCATTATCACGTCGTACTCCACATTAACGACCAAAAAGCCAAAGCTTGGAGCGAAAAAGAGGTCGCTCAACGGTGCACCTCTATTTTTAAAG
>JAYPBG010000128.1:0-9763 GCA_038124075.1 Gammaproteobacteria bacterium | reverse complement strand
AAGCAGATCAATCAACAGTTGAAAAAGTGTATGGGACAGTACGATATCCCCAATCCAAGAGGGACCTACAACCAAAATCTTCAATTCGCCAAACTCCATTCAGCCTATTTACTCGTGCACGTACAGGTGTACTCGCCCGCTAGTTTACAAGTGTGATCCAATCTGGATTGAACGTCTCTTTCCCTAAAACTACATTGAAATAGCGGCTCTGCAACTGCTCAGTAATCGGCCCACGCTTACCACTGCCAATCGCGCGACCATCCAGTTCCTTAATGGGCAGGACCTCCGCTGCAGTACCTGTGAAAAAAGAGCGCTTCATCCGCTCCACCGGTCAATGCTTCATTCAATGCAAGCATTGAATTTATATAGTGCCCATTTGCCTTGGCTTTACACATTGAAATATTTACGTGGTGACGCGTATAAGACGAAGTTCGCACCTTAATGCCTTGCTCTAAACTCTCCGGGGACATATAAGAGGGCCAACCCCATGCTGCAACAATGACATGCACGGTCAACCCTTGGGCACGTAACCCCATCGCTTCACTGCCATAGAACACCATCGGCCGAATATAGGCGTGCGGGAGATTGTTCTCACGAACAGCGGCTCGCTGAGCCTCATTAATCTCCTCCTTAGAAAAAGGAATGCTCATATTCATAATATGGGCCGACCGGAAAAGTCGGTCAGTATGGTCTTGCAAGCGAAAAATACCCGTGCCTTTGACCGATTCATAAGCGCGCACCCCTTCAAATACACCCATCCCATAATGCAGTGTATGCGTTAAGACGTGCACCTTGGCCTCTTCCCAAGGTTTCATCTCACCATCAAACCAGAGCAGCCCTTCAATATCAGCCATAGACATGATGTATTACTCCCATTAAGCTTAACTATTTATTTATTGACTGATTGACTCAATCAATTATGAATCGACATATTAAATTCAACGCAGGTGGTTAAAAAGACGTTCCCATTTTCGCCTCACATAAGCGGGGTGATCCGCTACCAGCGACAGGGGCACAATTTTTTTTCTGTTCTGCAACGCCAACCGGTGAATGTGTGAGCGATAAAAGAGGTAAGCCGCCTTCAACTGTGCGACATCTTCACTCGTAAACAGCGCCAATTTGGCCAGACAGTCTAAAATACGAACGTTGTCCGTATACTCAACCAACTCGGAGTATTGGTGAGCCCAGCGCAGAACGGCATATTGAACCATGAATTCGATGTCAACAATACCCCCTCGACTGTGTTTCAGGTCAAACTCATCCGCTTTTACCTGTTTCGTCACCAAATACTCGAGCATTCTTTCTCGCATGGCTAAAACATCCGCTTTCAGTGCCACACCATCGCGTGCTGTACAGAGTGTCGCCCTACGTACCTGCTCAAACTTTGCCACCGACTCACTCGAGCCTACAATAGCACGCGCTCGCACTAAGGCCTGATGCTCCCAAGTCCACGCTTTTTCACGCTGATATTTATCAAACGAGTCGATGGTCGAGACCAACAACCCCGCACCGCCTGAAGGGCGAAGACGCAAATCGATATCATAAAGCACACCGGAGGCCGTCCTTACTGTCAACATATGCGTAATTTTTTGCACCACGCGCGCATAAAACGTCGCATTATCGATCGACCGCTCACCCTCCGTCATACCTTGAGGCAGCGCCGGGTGCAAAAACACCAGATCAAGATCCGACCCATACCCCAGCTCCAATCCACCCAACTTACCATAGGCCACAATCACCAGGCCCTCTTTAATCTTTTGCCCCCCCCTACCGATCACATCAGCGTGCAAGCCTCCCGGGTGGCCATATAGCTCTGTCATGGCCTGCCAAACTTGATCACGTACAGCGCGAATAATAACCTCAGCAAGATAGGTTAAATAGTCGCTGGCCCGCATAATAGGCATTGAGCCACTTACTTCAGCCGCCGCCACCCTCAGCGCATGCGCATGTTTAAAATGTCGCAGCTGCTCCATCACCTCCTCCTGGCCATGGTGAGGCAAACGCGCCATATCTTGAGCCAAAGCCATCTTCAAATCATCTCGTGGCGGCGGCGCCAACATACTGACCGCATCCAGCAGCTCATCCCATAAGATAGGCTGCTGCGCCAACTGCTCTGCGATCCATGGGCTGGCATAGCAAAGCGAGATTAAATGCGTTAAAGCATAGGGGCTTTCATTTAGCAGGCTAATATAGGCTGATCGACGCAAGATCGATAAAATAACATCCAGAACTCGCGGCAAACCGATATCCAGCTCACCTCTGCTGCAAGCCTGCTGCAACAACCTGGGCATCAACTGATTTAAACGTTCGCGCGCAATAGACTGGATATGCGACATAACGGGCGCAGAACAAAATCGCTTATAGAAAGCCAACACCCGCTCAGGATCACTGCAACGGGGTGCTATAAGCGCCAACGCCTCCTCTTCGGAGAGCCGCCCAAACCACCACTGTCGGTAGGGAGAGAGCGCTTCATCAACCTCATCCGCAACACCAGGCTCCTCCACCACACCGCTAAAGTGGCCATGTACATTTGCCCGATGCTGATCCAGCGCCACGCTTAAGCCCTGCCACGCCTCAAATCCCATACTCAACGCAATACGCTGCTGCACAGAGCCATCTGAAGGCAGCTCATGCGTTTGCCGATCTGCGTAGCCTTGCAAACGGTGCTCCAGTGTACGCAGAAATTGGTAGGCTTCCATCAGCTCGCAGACCACCGCATCGGGCAACAAACACTCAGCTTGCAAAACCGAATAGACCCTACGAATTTGGGGCTCTCGTAATCGGCCATCCTGGCCACCTCGAACCAACTGAAAGACTTGCGCAATAAACTCAATCTCACGGATGCCACCTGCGCCTATTTTTATATTGCCCGCCTTGCCTCTCTTGCCCACCTCCTGGCGAATCAAACCTTTCATCTCACGCAACGATTCAAAGACAGAGTAATCGATATAACGACGGTAGATAAACGGGCGCAGGAGATCCAACAACCGCTGGCATGCCTGAATCTTGCCTGCAACCGGTCGTGCCTTGATCAGTGCGTAACGCTCCCAATCTCGCCCCTGAGTTTGATAGTAGTTCTCCATTGTCAAAAACGATTGAGCCAAAGGACCGGTACTTCCAAAGGGTCTCAAACGCATATCCACGCGAAAAACAAAGCCGTCTTCTGTTACTTTATGCAGAGCATTGATCACCTTCTGCCCTAATGTAATGAAGTAGTGCTGATTATCAACCTCCCGTCTACCTCCCGATGTAGAGCCTTGCGCTTCATACACAAATATAAGATCAATGTCGGACGAGAGGTTCAACTCCATCGCGCCCAACTTTCCCAATCCCAAGACAGCCAATGCCTGTGGCTCGCCATCTACGCTGTATGGCACCCCTAACGTAGGGATTAAATGCTCGGTATAATAATCGATCGCCATCTGCAGAGAGGCCGAGGCCATTTCTGAAAGATTGGCCGTCGTCTCCCAAAGGTCCGCTTCACCGACAACATCACGCCAAATCAGACGGACCATCTCTCGATTGCGGTAGTGGCGCAAGCACTGCAGCAACGTTGACTCGGGCAAGCACTCTAACAGCGACCCTCCACCCGAATCAGCACGGTCATTGATCAGTCGTCTCAGGCCCTGCTCATGGTACTGCTGACCTTTCTCAAACGGCACCCAGAGTGTATCAGTATCGTGCTGAGACGCTGTTTGGCCTGATGAAACATCATCATCGGACCACCTACCTTCAAACATCAAAGGCCAAAGCTTTTCGAGCTGATCCGCCGCAAACTCACTGGCCATAAACAGCTGAGGCAGCTGCTGCCAAAAAAGAGCGTGCTGCGTTTGTGAGAGTGATGAGGGTAAATGAGGGTGCGCTTGACGAAACTGCTGGATCCGACGTTCCACCCTATCATGGACCTCAGTCATGGTCCTCTCAACCATCGTCTCATCCTTCTCGGTCATCGCCTTATTTGTAGCATGGTCATCCATGTTAGGCATGTTAGACGGCCTCTCGCTTAACTCGATGGGTTAATTGACAAAAAAGCTCATAACTGATGGTCCCCACAGCACTGGCCACGCGATTCACATCAACATGCTTCCCCCAGAGCTCCACGGTATCACCGACCAGAACACCTGGGCAGCGGGAGACATCGACGGTCAACATATCCATCGATACACGTCCAACCAAGGGGCAATATGTCCCTCGAATATAGACCTGTTGAGCACCCATGTGTCGGGGGTAGCCATCACCATAACCAATACCAATAACGGCTATAGTGCAATCATGGGGGGCTACGTAGGCCGCACCATAGCCAATGCTCTCCCCCGCTTTCACATTCTGAAGCGCAATCACCTGAGAAAGCAGCGTCATGACAGGCTCGATTCTTGAGGCATCCAACACACTATCTGTTGTATGCTCACTCTCCTCCCTCTGAAAAGACTCATCAACAGCAGCCTCCTTGCTCACAGAGGGAGAGCCACCATAGAGCATAATACCCGGCCTTAACCAGCCAGAAACGCTGTCTGAGAAGTTTAAAATCGCTGCCGAGTTTGCCACACTGACGTTATCCGGCGGCGGCTGCAAGGAGGCTTGACAACGCTTGAAGCACGCCAACTGCGCCTGCGTGTGCGTTTTTTCTGGCTCATCAGCACAGGCAAAGTGCGTCATCAGCCCAAGCCGCTTTACATAAGAGAGTTGACTCAGCCGCTGCCACGCCCGAGCTGCTGCTGCAGGCGCAAACCCAAGCCGGTTCATACCCGTATTCACTTTTAGCCAGACAGAGAGATGCTGCCGCCTCTCTCGATGCGCCTCCATACATTGCAGCTGCTGCTCGCTGTGAACGACAAGCGTGCATTGTTGTTCAATAGCACTACTGAGCGCCTCCCGACAGAAGACACCCTGCAACACAACAATCGGTTTACGTCGATCAGGCAAATACGACGCCAATGCAAGCGCCTCCTCTATAAACGCAACGGCGTAGCCATCTGCCGTTGAGAGCGCAGGCAACACATGGCTGACACCAAAACCGTAAGCATTTGACTTAACCACCGCCAACACCGGGCAGCCGGGTACAGACTGGCGTACAACCCCAAGGTTATGACGCATAGCATCAAGATTAATATGTGCAACGGTATTACGCGACATAAGCAGGTGAGCTCACACAACCCTCAATAATCATCACCTCCACCCCCATAATCATGCGCCAAATCTTCAAAACGCGTAAACTGCCCAAGAAAGGCCAGTTTCACGACACCGATGGGGCCGTTTCGGTGTTTACCAATAATGATCTCAGCCACCCCTTTATCCGTCGTCTCTTTGTTATAGACTTCGTCACGATAGATAAACGCAATGACATCCGCATCCTGCTCAATCGCACCCGACTCCCGTAGATCCGACATCACTGGGCGCTTATTTGGGCGCTGCTCTAAGCCCCGATTCAGCTGAGAGAGCGCGACTAAAGGCGCATTCATCTCTTTGGCTAAGGCTTTAAGCGATCGCGAAATTTCAGAGATCTCATTAACACGGTTATCGGAACCAGGCACCTGCATCAACTGCAGATAATCCACCAAGATCATGCCAATCTCACCATGCTCGCGAAAAACACGTCGTGCTCGTGCGCGCACTTCCAGCGGATTCAACGCGGGTGAATCATCGATAAAGATCTTCTTATTCGAAAGAATGCTGATGGCCGAATTGACACGCGGCCAATCCTCTTCATCTAAGTTACCACTGCGGACGCGGCTCTGATCTATCCGCCCCAACGATGAGAGCATTCTCATGACAATAGAGTCAGCCGGCATCTCCATACTGAACACCAGTACCGGCTTATCGGTTGTCACAGCCACATGTTCGCAGATGTTCATAGCAAAGGTGGTTTTACCCATCGATGGTCGACCGGCCACTATAATTAAATCGGCCGGCTGCAAGCCTGAGGTCATCTCATCCAGATCACTAAAGCCACTGGGCAACCCTGTTAGCTGGCCTTTTGAGTGATACAGCTCATCAATCTTATTAACCGCCGTGGCCAATAACTTTTTAATGGGCAGCGGCCCCGCGCCTCGACTGCGCATTTCAGCAATTTCAAAAATCTTCCGCTCAGCTTCATCCAAAACCTGATTACTGTCTCGTCCCTCTGGATTATAAGCCTGTTCAGAGATGGTATTGGAGACGGAGATCAGCTGACGCAATACCGCCCGCTCTCGCACAATGCCTGCATAAGCACCAATATTAGCCGCACTGGGTGTATTCTTCGCCAGTGTGCCTAAATAAGCGACACCCCCCACTTTCTCCAACAACCCTAAATTGCTCAAACCCTCTGAGACGGTCACCACATCAATAGGCTTAGCCTCTTCTGCCAGCTGGCCTATAACACGAAATATTTCGCGGTGATCTGCACGATAAAAATCGACATCACTGACACGCTCAGCCACTTCATCCCATGCATTGCCATTGGTGCCACTGATCAACAAGCCGCCTAGAATGCTCTGTTCCGCTTTGATGCTGTGTGGAGGCGCGGTTACTTGCGCCACCTCCGAGTCAACTGCAACCGTCGTCATGTATAAAACCCATACCTTTTAGTGAATATCTCGACGCGCTGCGCGCCGACTACGTGCATGATGCGCATCATGCACATCCGTTTAACAGCGATCACGGCGCGATCAAATAGTCCGTCCAAGCAAAAGCCCTATCAGCAATTGCAAAGAAATGAGGATTCTTAAGTGACGCTTTTTGATTATATCGCAACGGCACCCCTTGATCGTTCAGAATAATGCCACCCGCAGCCTCCAGCACCGCTTGAGCCGCGGCCGTATCCCACTCACACGTGGGCGCCAATCTAGGGTATAGGTCCGCAGTACCATCGGCGCACAGACACATTTTCAAAGCGCTGCCAACACTCTCGATCGAATAGGCACCTAACTCAGCATGCAGACGCTCAAGAAGCCCCTCAAGAGCAGCGGCACCATGCCGGCGGCTGGCTACAACAGAGAACGCCTCTTGCGGCTTAAATGGGCGGCCTTGAATAGAGACCCACGGCGCCTCTCGCCCCTCTTTTTTGCGGGCCCCCAGATCTGGCCCCCCCACATAGCACATGCCTGTTGGCGGTACCAAGACCACCCCTAAGACCGGTACACCCTCCTGTATGAGTGCAATGTTCACGGTAAACTCAGGATTGCGGGCAATAAACTCTTTTGTCCCATCAAGAGGGTCCACCAACCAATACTGTTGCCACTGTTTACGAACCGAGAAATCAACAGCCTCCGACTCCTCTGACAGAACAGGAACCGCCCCATCAAGCGCCGCAAGTGAAGAGGCAATGACAGCATGTGCAGCAAGATCTGCCTCCGTAACGGGCGAGTTATCGCTCTTCTCCTCAACACCAAAAGAGGCTTTTTCATAAACCTCTAAAATACTCTCCGCCGCTTGATACGCTATATCAACAACCTGTTCCAGCAACGCCTCTTCAATCTCTAACACGAACTGTCTACCTCTTAAATAATCATTAATCATCATTTTCCAAAACGGGCTCCCCAATAGGATGATGCCAAATGATGCAATGACAAAACGATGACAAAACACCCGTAGAAGCATACCCTAAATATTGAGATTCACCCCATCACAATCTAATATCTCTATATTCACTGTCCATGTGGTTATCTCTCAAAGGGTGCTTTGCACGCCCCTCAATCATCGCCTCTTTAAGATCGAAGCCATTTTAGCTGACATCACAGGCAAAAAAGAGAGCCAACCCCACACACTAAGCAAGAAGGAATCTGTAGAGTGAACGCTAGAAAAAAAGCACCCACAGGCACAAAGAAAAGTCAAACACCCTCAAAATACCCCATTAACCTATCCATACTCCCCTGCATTGCCTGCTTCCTATTGCCTCTTCTTGCCAGCATATGGGCATATATATCCGTCAACACCCTATCTTCAGGCCGAATCAACGAAATCGCACAGCAGCACGCCGAAAGCGCTGTACACAATTTTGAGCATCTTCTGCAAAACTATCAAGCAAAAGCGGATACTCTAGGCCTTACACCACACCTAAGCACATTAATAACAAGCAGAGACCGTAGCGCAATAGCGGCTTACAGCATCGAATTAACCGCCTCACTGCCCGATGCGATCGCTGTGACCCTGCTACCAAAAGGCAGCATACGCACCAATAGAAACATCCAACCCCCCATCAACTTTGCAGCACTGGAAATGCTAAAGTCGGCTGAGCGTGGCGCCACCAACGTCCCCGAAGTACACATTCTAGACGGTAAAAAAATTCTAAGAGTAGCCGCTCCCATCCTGCAAGCCAGCACGGCACCCTCAAAAAACGACCCCCAAACGCCTAACATCATTGGCACCTTACTACTCTCCTACCCTCTAGAAAAAGTAACCGCTGAGTATACAAGACTGCCGGAAAACGCCGGAGAAGTGACAATTGTTCAAAAATTCAACAAGAGCAAAGCCATTACGCTCCTTTCTGATGGTCAACTGTCAGGCAAACCGTTGGCCGAAGCAACCGCACACTCTAAAATACCCCAACTGAAAGCACACTACACCCTCTCTTCTACGTTCAGTGAGAGCCACTTCAGCAGCACCCTCTTCTGGGGAGTCAACCTAATTGCAGCCTTTGCTGCACTCTTTGCCGGCCTCAGCAGTTATTTTCTACTTAAAAAGCAAGTTTTAAAGGATTTGCTTGCACTGGAGACACATTTCAAGCAAATTACCGCGGGGAAAGGCAACAAAAAGCCAACCTACCATCTTGAAAGCTTTAATGATACATCACAACGGCTTCTGGACTTAATTGACGCGCTTGTTGCCGCTCAGCACACCCGAACCAAAGCGCGCGCTCATCCAAAAGCGATCACAGGTAACCGGTCGAAAAAGCAAACGACAACCGAGAGTACGGAGATAGATTTAGTGGGCATACAACATAACGAAGATGAACTTTTTGGCCTAGCCGAAGAGAGCAGCAGCCACAGCACAACAGACACACCCATGGTCGATATACCGGCCAGTATTTTTAGGGCATACGATATAAGGGGCATTGTCGGTGAGACACTCTGCCCTCAAATTATATTTCAAATTGGTCGCGCCATCGGCTCTGAAACCTTAGCCCAAGGACAAAACAGCATTACCGTTGGGCGTGATGGCCGACTCTCTGGAGAAGAGCTATCCAAAAGCCTCATTAAAGGAATACTATCAACCGGCTGTAATGCGATCGACATTGGCATGGCGCCGACACCAACACTCTACTTTGCAGCCCACGAGCTAAAAACCAAATCCGGCGTCATGGTCACAGGGAGCCATAATCCTCCCGACTACAACGGCCTAAAAATTGTCATCAACGGCACCACTTTAGCCAATGAAGCGATACAAGCGCTCTATCAACGCATTATAAATAACGAGCTCGAACATGGAGAGGGCCAACTCGAAGAGAGGTCTGTTTCACAAGAGTATATCGATAAGATCGTAGAGGATGTCATTCTTGCACGACCCATTAAAGTCGTTATTGACTGCGGCAATGGCGTTGCCGGCGCCATTGCCCCCGATCTCTTTTCTCACCTTGGCTGCGAGGTCATTCCTCTCTACTGCGATGTGGATGGCAACTTCCCAAATCATCATCCAGATCCAAGCCAACCGAAAAATTTAGAAGCACTGATCAACAGTGTAAAAAAACAGGGGGCAGAGCTGGGCATCGCTTTTGATGGCGATGGCGACAGGGTCGGCCTGGTCACAGCCTCAGGCGAAATCATCTACTCAGATCGACTATTAATGC
>JAYPBG010000127.1:0-9853 GCA_038124075.1 Gammaproteobacteria bacterium | reverse complement strand
TGAGGAGGCTTTGATGCCCATTTTGTGTTCGATTGAGCCGACAGCGACGCCGTTGCGCTCACCCAGTGAACCGTCGTCGTTGACGTGAAATTTAGGCACGAGGAAGAGTGAGATGCCGCGTGAACCTTCAGGCGAGCCCGGCAGTTTTGCCAAGACAAGGTGAATGATGTTTTCAGCCATATCGTGCTCACCGCCGGTGATGAAGATTTTCGTGCCGGTGATGGTGTAGCTGTCGTCGCCATTGGGCTCCGCTTTGGTTCGAATGATGCCCAAGTCGGTGCCGCTGTGTGGTTCGGTTAAGCACATGGTGCCTGTCCAGGTCCCTTCATAGAGTTTGGGGAGGTAGGCTTGCTTGAGTGCCTCAGAGGCGTGCTTATCAATGGCAAGACAGGCGCCATAGCAGAGTGAGGGGTAGAGGGTGAAGGAGCTGTTTGCGGCAAACATCATCTCTTCAAACAGGAGGGTTAACATTTTGGGCATGCCTTGGCCGCCAAAATCTGGGTTGCCGCCCAAACCACTCCAACCACTTTCGGCGAAGGTGCTGTAGGCCTCTTTAAAGCCGGCCGGGGTGAAGACGTCCAGGCCTTCGTGTCGGCAGCCCTCTTCGTCGCCGCTTCGGTTTAATGGAAACAGCTCTTTTTCACAGATTTTTGCGCCCTCTTCGAGAATCATTGAGGCGTCATCGGCTGTCAGTTCGGCCGTGCCCGGCATGGACTGCCAAAGGGGCTCCGCACCGCCAAAGAGTTCATTCAGTACAAATTTCATATCGCGCATCGGCGCTTTATATTCTGCCATGTTTAAGCTCCTGTTTTAAAACCATCGTGGTTATTCATCGTTATGCATCGTTATTCATCGTTATTCATTCAAGTCATCGAATTCATTACATGCGTTGATGCACTTACGCAATTTTTTTAGACGCTGCTAGAACGGAAAAAACGGCCGAATGGCCGATTTGATCGTTTTTCATGCATGTTAGCTCTGCATTTAGCTGCCGATTGGGCTGTCGATTTAGCTGTCGAGGATGCCGTGAACCGCCTCACCCTTAACGGAGGTAAAGACGGTTCAGCGGCAACGCTTTATAACAACATGCCGTGCTTACAAGAATGCAAACTCTTCTTCGCCTAGGCTCATCAACGTTGAGACGGGATCCGTCATGGTAACGTGGTGAGCTCGGGTTCTTGGCAAGATTCGACGGAAGTAGAAGCGTGCTGTCTCGAGTTTGGACTTGTAGAATGCTTCATCGCCTTCACCTGCAGCCAACTTCTCTTGAGCGGTTTTTGCCATGCGCGCCCAGATATAGGCCAGGGTAATATAACCTGAGTACATCATGTAGTCGACGGCGGCGCCTCCCACTTCATCGCGGTTCTGCATCGCTGACATGCCGATCTTCATGGTGACATCGCCCCACTCTTTGTTCAGCTCAACCAGAGGCTCAACAAACTCTTTCACCTGCTCGTTCTCTGCATTCTCTTTACAGAAGAGGTGAATAATCTTAGTGAAGTTTCTCAGCAGCGCACCTTGGGTCATCAGCACTTTTCGGCCCAGTAGGTCGAGTGCTTGAATACCGGTGGTCCCTTCATAGAGGGTACTGATGCGTGCATCACGAACGATCTGCTCCATGCCCCACTCAGAGATGTAGCCGTGACCACCATAGACTTGAACACCGTGGTTGGCGGCCTCTAAACCGACTTCCGTGAGGAAGGCTTTTGCGATGGGCGTTAAGATCGCCATCATGTCGCCCGCCTCTTTACGCTGCTCTTCGTTGGCACCGCGCTCTTCAATATCAGACTGAAGTGACAAGAAGTAGCAGAGCGCTCGGCCGCCTTCTGCAAAGGCTTTTTGAGTCAGCAACATTCTGCGTACGTCTGGGTGAACAATGATAGGATCGGCCTCTTTTTCAGGCTTTTGAGGGCCTGAAAGCGCACGCATCGCTAAACGCTCACGGGCATACTCCAGCGCACCCTGGAAAGAGCCTTCCGCAGAGCAGACGCCCTGAATAGCCGTACCTACGCGCGCCAGGTTCATAAAGGTGAACATGCAGTTCAAGCCTTTGTTGGGTGGGCCAATAAGGAAGCCTTTGGCGCCTTCAAAGTTCATGACACAGGTGGCGGATGCTTTGATACCCATTTTATGTTCAATGGAGCCACAGCTTACGCCGTTTGCTTCGCCAGCGCTGCCATCGTCATTGGGCATACGCTTAGGTACGATGAACAGTGAGATCCCTTTTGTGCCTTTTGGCGCATCAGGAAGACGGGCTAGAACGATGTGAACAATGTTCTCAGCAAGGTCATGCTCACCGGCCGAGATGAAGATTTTTGTTCCCGTGATGCTGTAGCTGCCATCTTCATTCGGCTCTGCTTTTGTGCGCAGAATGCCAAGGTCCGATCCGCAGTGTGGCTCAGTTAAGCACATGGTGCCTGTCCACTCACCGCTGATCAGTTTTGTTAAGTAGGTCTGCTTCTGCTCTTCGGTTCCATGCTCATCGATCGTATGCACGGCACCGTGGCTTAAACCTGGGTACATGGCCCAAGACCAGTTGGCCGAGCCAGCCATTTCGCTCATGACAACGCCCAATAAGTTAGGTAGGCCTTGACCGCCATACTGCTCATTGGTGTTCAGGGAGGGCCAGCCACTTTCAACATATTGCTGGTACGCCTCTTTAAAACCTTTTGGCGTGGTGACAACACCGTCATTGAACTGACAGCCTTCTTCGTCACCTGAGCGATTCAGGGGAGCGAGTTCATTTTCAGCAAACTTTGCACCCTCTTCCAAGATGGCATCGATCGTCTCTCGGTCTATCTCTTCTGCGCCAGACATCTGCTTGTACTGGTTCTCAACGTCAAACACTTCATGAAGAACAAACTGCATATCTCGTCTAGGTACTCGATAAGTAGGCATAATAACACTATCCTCTGTTTTTTTACGGCTGCCATGTTACGACGGTCATATAACGACTGTCATGCTATGACTCTATTTTTACGACTCTATTTTCACGACTATAAGGGGTATTTATCCCGTTTATAGAATCACTGAGCGCGCTACGGAAAGGCGTTAAAATAGAGGGCCAAACTCATATCAGCCCCATGACCTTTCGGTCAGATCTTACTGCGAACAAATTGGTTGCAGAGACAAATCTGACGGCGTCTGTTCTTGAATATAACTGATACCGATTGACGTTGCGTAGTATTATTTGTGACCTCTGAGTCTGCATTAAAATGACCGATCAGTCTCTTTTTTTGTTTACTTTGAAATAACCCTTGATCATAAAAATCGAATCTTTATAATGTTCAGAAATTAAACAATCATGAGATACACCATAGACGCAGTGACCCGATAGACACAGTGATCCGGTGGCCGCCATAGATAGGTTTTTTTGCCGAAAAAATAAAAAGTGATTTTAACAAATGCGATGTCTGAACATGTTTCGTTACCCTTACATTTATGCACTCTTTCTCTTTATGATAGTGGTGCCCGCAGTTGGTCAAACGCTCAATAATGATGATCGCACAACCCGCGAGCCTGTGGAGATCAGCGTACTTTTTTATTATCTGCCTGACAGTGTGACGCAAGCCGGCTCTCTTGAGCAGCTCGGTCTAACACTTGATCAACAGATTGCTCAAGCAAACCATATTTTCTCTAATTCCAACATTCCGGCTCGCTTTGTTATAGCCGCAGCAAAGCCCTGGCCCTTTTTGAACGATCACTGGAGCCTGTTGCGCGCAAAAGCGATCTATCAAACGATGGGACCCTATGTCGATCAGCTCTGGTCGGCAGGCGCTTTTCATCAGGTGGGTGCGGATGCGCTCTTTCTCGTTGATTACCGGGATCCAGAAGATACGCACTGCGGTTGGGCCTCCATTGATACTGAGGCGAGCCTGCGTGATCAGCAGAGCACACGCGCCTACGGTGTTGTGCGTCTTGGGCAAGGGTGCGGTACCGATGCCTCTGTGTTAGCGCACGAAATTGGCCATCTTTTGGGGGCCGCGCACGGCCATGATCAGGCGTTAGAGGCGAGCAGTTATTTAGGTTACGGTGTTCAGTGTGCAGGAAAAGCGACCTTGATGCATACGAGTTTTCCAAAGCATGACTTTGTCTCCAGCCCAGATATTCTGGTGGGCGGCGAGGCCTGTGGTTATCAAGATGCGGCTGATAACCGTCAGCTGTTTATTGAGCGCGCGCCTCTTTTAGCCAATAAAGTGGGGGCACCTTCTGCACTCTCTGCTTCTGAGCCTGAGTTCACCTCTTCCGCTTCATCCACCGTTTCATCCACCGCTTCGTCTAGCTCATCATCGGAGCCCTCAGCAACAGATGCATCACACACAGATACATCTAAGCATGAGGCGCTCAGTTCAGAACGAGAAACAGAGCGAACAACAGGAGAGGAGCACGATAACCCTGCGCTTAACGGTACTCTTAACCATGGTCCGCTCGATCTGAATGCATCCAACTCACAGGGTGGCAGCGCCAATACCCTGCTTATTTTGCTCATGATGTTTCTGATGTTTATGCGTCGTTGTTTGAACAGGGTTTGACCAGGACTTAGGCAAGACTTGAGCCGTTTGGTCAGTATGCTTTAATTATCTCTCTTTTTCCCTTATGATTGCCTGTACCGCTTTCTCACCGTTAAACTCTCTTTTTTGCGCTCAGCCATCAACATACAACATCTGAAATAGGCGTTTTTCAGGCTTTTATACTATTTATACTATATAGATCATATATAAATAGATCTATATGACACGACTTTTAAAAGGAGGACTCGAAATGAGCCATCTATCCACTAACAGAGCCGCTGCCAAACCCAGCACACGGCGCTTTAAACGACCCTCAATCCGAGCCATTGTAACGTCATTCATTGCCACACTCTGTGCCTCTGCAGCCACCGCCGATACGCTCGACGTCAGTCTTGGCGGATCAACCGCGCGCGGCGAGTATCAAGGGCAGTTTGCTCAGCATCAGGATCTCTATTACGGTGGACACCTTCTTTATCATGAGGATGATGGGCATGTGCTCGGTGCCTCTCTGCATGTTGCGGGACGTTCAAAGGCGACAACCCTATCGCAGCACACGGGCATTGGTGGAAAACTGATCCAGTTTGATGGCGGTGATCCCGATGGCGCTGCCATCGCTGTAGGGGGCTATATTTTGCACAATCTAGCAACGGCTAACCTGCTGAGTGTGCGCGGTGATCTCTATTATGCACCGAGCGTCGTCACCTTTGGGGATGGTCAGAGCTATTTTGAGTTCAATTTACGTATGGAGTATAAACTGGTGAACCAAGCCAGCGTCTATCTGGGCTACCGAAACATTGAAGTCGATTTTGATAAATTTGGTAACAAAGACATCGAAGAGAGCGGTCATGTGGGCCTGATTATGCATTTTTAATCAAACTTCACAACCGGCCGGCAATAGCGCCCAATATTGGCAAGCAACATACCCAGCGCAGGCAGATGCGGGCCTGCCAATGGGTTGCCGGTCGTTAATAGCGCAACCGAGATGTCACGCTGTCGATCGGCCCAGCAGAAATTATTGGTAAACCCTATATGACCGAAGGCGTGCTGTGTGCTGGGCCCCCAGAGACCAAGCGGTTTACTGCCGAGCATAAACCCAGCGCTGTAACGCATGGGTGCCAGAAACATTCGATCAAACTCCGGTTTACCCACCTCTTGAATCGCTCGGCGCACGGTCAGTGGGTCGAAGATTTTTTGACCTTCGTAGATCCCCATACCCAGCATCATCTGAAAGAAACGGCTCACCTCTTCGGCTGTGGCGATCACATTGCCTGCCGGTATAATGGCCGAATGAAAACGAGGATCATTAGAGAGCTCCACCAGCAGGGGCACCGGTATGCCCAATATGCGCTTTAACAGGCTATCGAGCACGGGCGTGGGCACAAGACCGGTTAAGTAGTTGACGGCGACTTTACTGAGGTCCGTTTGAGGTACACCAAAGTTAAAGTACTTCATGCCCATCGGCTGCTGAATCATCTCCGCCTGCAGCTGGCGCATATCTTTGCCTGTTACTTTACGCGCAATTTCACCCAGAACAAAACCACCCGTGACCGCATGATAGCCTGCACCGCGACCACTGATCCATTGAGGCTCGAGATCATTCACTAAATTGGTGACACGCTCTGGGTCCAAAAAGAGTGTGACATCGTCCACACGAGGCATAACAGGAATCCCGGCGCGATGCGTCAAGATATGGTGAATGGTCAAATCACCTTTTCCGGTCACCGCAAATTTTGGCAAATAGTGGCTGACCGGATCCATTAAATTGAGGTCCCCGCGTTCTGCCAGCCCATGAATCACCATCGCCGCAACCATTTTAGAGGCCGAAAAGAGGCAGACCGGTGAATCGGCATCCAATAGCTCTTTTGGTGCACTGGCATCGTCATCCGGGCCGTTGCCCCGCCGGTGGCCGATGCCGCGATTCAAGACAATCTTTCCATGTCGACGCATACAGAAGCTCACCGCTGGATAGACACCGCTTCGATAGAGTGCCTCTACACTCCTCCAGATGGCCTTGAGAGACCGCTGTTTGATACCCACAGACTCCGGCTCACACTCCTCCGAAAATCGCGTCGTAATACTCGAAAGGTCGTCATCAAGCCTGCTTCTTTTAAGCTGTACTCGCCAGCTATGCCCTACCGCCACATTTACACCACTCTGATTATTTGCGCTCTATTTCTCGATTTCTCGGCTTATGCATGCTGCTTACTGCTTATGCTACTGAGATACGGCTACTGAGATACCGCTTTATTACGGCTTTTTACAGCTTTGATAGGGTACCATTAACCGTATAAATCATAATACCTTTGTAGCACCTTTTAATGTATACTTGCTATCCATTAAGCGTCTACTTCGTGAGTCTTATTATGCGCTATTTTGGGTCACTCAGATACGGTTCACGATAAGCCACTGAATAAGCCACAGAAACCCGCTTGAAATCGATAAGATCTTCACTCACACTCTTACACTATACTGAATGAGCAGCACCTTAACACGATCTACGTGATCCACATAGCCAAGAGCACTGAAACAGAACCGATGAATCTACAAGACAGTATTAAAGGGTCCCTACGCATCGCGCAGACCGCAAAAGTTCTCTCGAAAACTGGATTAAAGTGGTTGCTGGGTGATAGACCGCCCGCACCCAAACTGCTCAGACAGACTTTTGAAAATTTGGGCACCACTTACATTAAGCTGGGCCAGTTTATCGCCAGCTCACCCTCTCTGTTCCCTGAGGCCTATGTCGAAGAGTTTCAGCACTGCCTTGATAATACCCCCTCCATACCCTTCCCTGTTATTGAGTCCGTGATCAAGCGCGAACTTGATAAACCGATATATGAGATCTTTTCTGACATCGATCCAACCCCTTTGGCGTCCGCCTCCATTGCACAAGTGCATGCCGCCAAACTGGTGACCGGTGAAGATGTGGTGATCAAGGTGCAAAAACCGGGCGTCCACAATACGCTCCTGACCGACTTAAATTTTCTCTATGTTTCAGCAAAAATTCTTGAGCTGATCACCCCCAGCATTCATGTGGCCTCGCTCTCTGAAATCATCGATGAGATACAGAAAAGCATGCTTGCAGAGTGCGATTTCTACCAAGAGGCGCAAAACATCGCAGACTTTCAAACCTTTCTTGCTGAAACAGAGAACAGCGAGGTTGTCGCCCCCAAGGTCTACAAAGAGGCGAGCTCTCTTAAAGTACTGACCATGGAGCGCTTTTTTGGCATCTCCTTTACCGACCTGGAGAATGTAAAAGCCTACGCCCCCGATCCTCAGTACAGCTTAATCACCGCCATGAACACGTGGTTCTCAACCCTACTGATGGGCAAGCCGTTTCATGCCGACGTTCACGCTGGCAACCTTTTGATCCTGCAAGATGGACGCATCGGTTTTATTGACTTTGGCATTGTCGGCAAAATTCGCTCAGAGACCTGGTCCTCCATCACACTCTTTATCCAATCCATCACCGAAGGCGACTACCTCGGCATGGCCGAAGCGATGGTGGGCATCGGCATCACCAAAAACGAGATCAATATCGACGCGCTCGCAAACGACATCCAAGGCGTCTATGACAACATGGATCAACTGCAAAGCAGCGGCATCCATGATACGGCGATCAATGACGGCGACGTCAATAAAGTGATGACCGACATCGTGCGCATTGGCAAACAGTATGGTATTCACTTTCCCAGAGAGTTTGCTCTGCTGCTAAAACAGGTGCTCTACTTCGACCGCTATGTACAGCTGCTGGCACCGGACGCAAACTTCTATTCAGACAAACGTTTAATGATGATTCCAGAGACGCCTTGACACGCTTAACACTCCCCTGACACCCCCCTGCCCCCCCTAACACTTCTCGCCTTAGGCGTGGGTACACAATAACGGGCGAGGCGGCTACTTCACTCGAATCTGCTTTCTATCCCTATAGTAGGAGAATATATCCGCCAAGTTTCTCCGCGGCTTAAAACCAAACGTCTTACTAAAATGGCTGCCATCGATAATGACAGGGTACTTATAGTAATTAACCAGATAACTTGGAAACGCCCGCCAATTGAGCATCCTCGTTAATTTCCTAGGTAAGCGCTGCGGCAGAGACGGAATCGGCAAATATTTACAGCCGCACTGACGCAGAACCTCTTTATAGGAGATCCAATCCTCCGTTGCAACATTATAGATGCCAGGAATATTTTTCTCATAGGCCAACACGATCGCATCCGCCATATCCTCTACATGAATAAACTGCATCATCGGAGAAAAACCCAGCAGCTTGGGTGCAAACTCTTTTGAAAGCAGCATACTCATGCTGTTTAATACGCCAGGACCCGCAATATTACAAGGGCGCAAAATGGTGATATTGAGCTCTTTATGTTTCCACAGATAGATGGTCGCCAGGTTCTCAAGCTCAACCGAATCGACCAGATCCATGGTCAACTCCGAGACTTTCAATGGGTAATCTTCCGTGATCAAGGCAGGGTTGTAAGGGCTGGCGCCATAAACAAAGTAGGTGGATAGGACCATCACCTGGCGAACACCGTACTTTTTACACAGATCCAACAGCTTCTGCGTGCCCAATACATTGACGTTGTACCGGTGGTAGTGATCGGACTCAAACAGACTCATACGGCCCAGGTGAATGACCGCATCGATTTGATGGTTCCGAAAAATATCCTCAAACGCTCTCTTGTGATAGTTCACCCGATAGCTGGGTATCCGCTTTTCCAATTTGACACGTTGGCGAAAATCAACGGCCACAATATTGTATTGACGCTTTAAGCGATTCACAACCTGCCGAGCCAGCTCACCCCCCGCCCCTGTGACCAGAATGGTTTTTATTTTAGCTTTATGCTCACCCGCACGCCGCCCCTGCCCTCTCGACTGGACCTGACTGGCAGGTACCTTTTTTTTCCCCTTTTTTTCAGAGGACGCTGACTCTGCAACGCATGACGCTTCATCTTCTACCGAAACCAATCTGTTCGCTCCTTCAAACCACCCTGTATTAAAGCATCTATTTCGCCTTTCACATGCTCCACCCTCTCAGCCACCTCATCCTCACTTGAGGCTTGACCGGCAAACTGGATCGGTTTTCCAAAGTTCAAAATCACCTGGGTCGGCAGAGGGAACCACAGGGCCAGCGGTATATAGGGCGCTCGCAACAAGGAGGCCAACGCTTTAAAATTACCTAAAGAGGGGATAGACTCCTCGCACCCAACCACACCCACTGGAACAATCGGTGCACCTTCTTGCAGTGCGATATGCATAAACCCTGTACCAAAACGCTGCAACTGATAGGCCTTACTGTAGGGCTTGCCAATACCTCGCACCCCCTCTGGAAAGACAATCAC
>JAYPBG010000126.1:7626-9893 GCA_038124075.1 Gammaproteobacteria bacterium | reverse complement strand
GCGGTAGACGCAGGTATTGAGATGGCACCCTGTCGAATTCAGCGCTTTCATAGTGAGCACCATACTTTTCTGACAAAACGCTTTGATCGTATCAAGACCCAACGAATCCACTTTGCATCTGCCATGACGCAACTGGGTTACTATGATGGTGATGCTGGCGCCAGTTACCTAGAGCTTGCGCAGTTCCTAATCGAGCAAGGGAGTCATACACACATTGATCTTACACAGCTCTGGCGCCGTATCGTGTTCAACATCATGGTGCGCAATAGCGATGACCACCTGCGCAATCATGGTTTCCTTCTGTCAAATGACAACTCAGGCTGGAGGCTATCACCCGCCTACGATATCAACATAAACCTGGGTGCGAATGGACTTCACCTGAATATTGATGAACACTCAAATGCCCTTGATCTCGAATTAGCGCTTGAGGTCTCTCCCTACTTTCAACTAACGCTTACTCAAGCGAAACAGATCGCTTCAGAAGTAAAAAGCGTGACTGATAAATGGCATAGCTATGCTGGCAAATCAGGCATCAACCGCCAAGAACAGCAACTGTTGGAATCGGTGCTTAACTGAACCTACAATACCAAAAACCTATATATACCTATAGTGAAAATATCGTTTCATTTTTTCTTGGACCGTGCTCATACCGACTTAATTTACGCCTATAAAGACTTAGAAAAAGCTTAGAAAAAGCTTAGAAATTGACCTTAGACGTTGACCTTGTGCGTCGCAGAACCACCTACTAGACTATCAATATAGAAAAATATAAATACGACTAAAATCAACAATCATTTACGCTTGCTGATCTCAAAGAATAGGGGTATATCATGAGCCATCACACTAAAAAAATTCTTTCAATATTCACACTTATATCAAGCTTAATGTTCACGGGAACAGCCTTCGTGAGGGCTGCCGACCTACCATCAGACTGGCAAAGCTGGCCAATGGTCAAGTCCCCATTAAATAAAATTGGCGCACTACCAGGGTGCGATGCAGATGTATCGACACTGCCTCTTATTTATCAAGAGACCGTCTCAACCTACTGCGCGGTGAAACCCGGTGGCCCTGGCAAGGTGGCTGTTATGGTACGCCCTGAAGTCAAGGATACATACAAACAGCGCAGCGGTAACTATGCAGATGGCGTCAATCTGCTCTTACATCTCAAAGATATGAGCGTACTCTTTGCGACGGAACATAAAGCCGGGCAACCCGTCTATCACTTATTTAAAGAGTCAGGCGAAAAAATTATCATTGACCAACCAGGTCACCCCCTCAATAAAGACACATGCATCGAATGCCATACAGGCTTTTCCTCATACTGTGTTGCCGGCCAGTGCGGCCTTGAGCGATAAGAACCTATACTATTAAACTGTAGGCGCTTGATCTAAAGGCTAAAGGTACGCCCAAGTGAAACTAACCGTTAAGCAAAGCATGATGATGTTTGGCTTATTAATTACTGCGTTAACCATTTCGATTTGCAGCATTCAAGCCTATATTCTCCAAGCTAACGCCATCAAGAGCCGTATACAGGCGAACATAGAGGCCATCTCAAAACCACTTATCGCCAGCGCCAGTGACTCAGTCGCCAGAGGCAACCTCCTAAAGCTGAAAGGAAACAGTGCACAAACGCTCTATAAAATGTCAAACGCCCTTGCAGTTTCAATTTCTGGCACATCTGATGCACTTGAAAAAACAGATTTCACAGATGCGGTTCCGCCTAGACCTATCCATTACAACTATCTGAGTAACGACCACCCTCACGCCTCTGCGCTCCTTCAATCGTTGAGTGATGCCTCAAGCGGCTTCAAAGAAGAAGACGGTGTCTACGTATTGCGAAAACCTCTGGAGATCACAAACGGTGGGGAGCTGCTGGCAATCTTTCCAGTCACAGAACTTGCTGGATTATCAATAGCCGTCTTTTACAAAATACTGCCCGTCTCTATGGCTCTACTGGCGGCATGTGTTTTTATAAGTTACATATTTGGCAGCAGAATATCGACTCCCATTGTCGCCATCTCGAAAACCATTGCTGACATGGATGGCTCATTAGACCTTTCCGTTAGGCTCTCCTCCTCTCGAATCGTAGAAGTGAACACGATCAGTAGTTCGATGAATCACTTTATTAACCACCTACGAAATTTGCTGGAACAGATGCGCCAATCAAATGAGAACATCTTTAAAGCAAACCATAGCGTAGAAAGAATAGCCAAGCAGAATAAAAATCAATTGGGCGCTCAAAAAGTGAAGCTGGAACAGATTGTATC
>JAYPBG010000126.1:0-7616 GCA_038124075.1 Gammaproteobacteria bacterium | reverse complement strand
ATTGTATCTGCCATCTCAGAAATGACAGACGCCAATACCGAATTTGCAAACGATGCCGCACAAAATTCAAAAGAAGCCCTAGCGGGAGAGCGGATCTCACAAGAAGGCCAAGAGCGCGTTCAAGAGACAATCGCCATCTCAAAAGATATGGAACACGGCCTTCAAAAAACGAATGAATCCATCTCTTCGTTACTGCAGGCGACCGATGAAATTGGCGAAGTCGTTTCAGTGATTTCCGGCATTGCTGAGCAGACAAACTTATTGGCCTTAAATGCCGCCATTGAAGCTGCCAGAGCCGGTGAACAGGGCCGCGGCTTTGCGGTTGTTGCTGATGAAGTGCGCATGCTGGCCGTTAAAACACAAGAGTCTACCGAACAGGTGGGCACCATCATCGGAAAGCTCCAAGATTATGTAAGAGAGTCCGCCGACACAATGAACGATGAGATGGTTAGAGTCAATAATACAGTGGCGCACGTATATAGTATGGATGAAATTTTCAAGAGCTATCTTGCCAGCATGGAGACCATTAACAATTTAGCCAATAAAGTGGTTGGGAGCACCCAGCAACAAGCCCATGTTAGCTCGAGCATTCATGAAACCATACAGGCCATTAATGCGCTCACCAACGATACCATTGCACAAGCGGGCGATACACTTGAAGCCATCGACTTGGTTAATACACATCTGAACAATATAGAAAAACAGAGCAACCTGTTTAAACTATAAACTTCTCTTCCAGCCCCTCCGCTTTCTTCTCCACGCCCCCCTTAACAAATGCCTGAGAGATCGCATTTAGTGCAAACTCAGCCAACGCCATAGAGAGCGCCCCCAAAACGCCATACGCGAGCGGCATCAAAGGGTGCGAAAACGTCTTATACAGAGCCTGATAAGCAGAGAGACCATGCAGCTGACCCGTATTGGTCACGCAATCAACAATGCCATCAATAAGCCCAACAAGCGCCATATTGGCAACCACGCCAAAATGGCTGAATGGCTTACTCTCTTGAACCGTATGCTCGTTCGGACCTGTCGAGCGGGCAGGGGTAGAGCTGGACAGATCCTGAACAGTAAGATAAACCGCAAGATTCAAGACCGCAATCGGCAGCCCCCTTAAAAATTCCTTTGCCAACCCTGGATTTTGACATAACTGACTCACAGAGTGCCCAAGAACACGCTCTACCGCCGTTCGCAAATCATGACCTAATATCAACTGCTGGTTCACCCGGCTCCAACATAAAGAAGGGACCGATGACGCCGTTGCAGCAACGATATTTTTACATAACAGGAAAAGTGGATGGTGCTTGTTGATGGTGTGCTCGCCCTCTTCAGCGCAATCTGTTGAGACATAACGATCGGTCAGGGCACTCACTTGTTGGCTGATAAACATCGCTAAGGCATATTCGGCAGCCTCCTGGACAGCACAAGGCCCAAGCGCTGTAAAGGGGTAAGCGTACTTAAGGCTGGGCAGACAATCCGCCTCAATGCTGCGTACGCGCATCAATTTAAGAGGGTGAACAGACAGGTAGGCCAACCCTTTAGAGATGGCTTCTACGAGCACACCCGGTTGGTGGCGCACCGACTCAGGAGGGACTATTTTTTTTATGCATCGCTGACTGGGACCTTCTGACGGAGAGCAGAGTGTACGGTGCGTGCGAAACAGGCTTGAGCGAGCAGACGGGGTAGACGCATGAGAAACACCTTCTAGGCCGCCCCCTCTATGAGCAAGTCCTAAGCTTGTGAACGCAGATACCCTAACCCTTCTAGCCTTTGGTACCGCCTGAAAAGCGGGTAGAGGCCCTGTTGAATATACGTAAGGCACGAGGGAGAGAGGATGAGTCATAGGGGTAGAAGATCCCTTATCTGTTTTTAATGCTGAGGAGCCAAACAACGGTCATGCGCTTAAGTCATTTTTCCACTCGATGTATATGGCGGGCAGCCGATGATCGTACGGTAGAACCGCTGCGATGTCAATTGCCATAATTGACGAGGCCGTCTCAGTATGCCGTGAAATATACGCGATCAATCCGGTACCGGCTCCGTAATTGCCTCAACAAACTCAGCCACACCTTCAGGGTACTCAGTGTATTGTCGAAGCTGCTCCAACTCAATATTCAGAATCGCTGCGCCCCCTTCATCTGTCTGCAAAAATTGGCGCAATGCGTGTTTATACCGCTCAAGATCAGGCTGCTCCTTGAGCGCCATAAACTCCGCTTGCAGCGGAATCAGAACAGTGTTTTGCCAGCGCCGCAAGGGTGCGTATTGCGCACAAGAGATATCCGTCGCAAGGGCATCCGAGATCGCCGCCACCCTCTCCATGATATCCTGCCTGATCACCTCTAGCGGCCGATCTAAATGGGTCGGCACAATAATCTCTAACACCGCCGCCTCAATCCACAGTCTATGCTCTGCATACGCTTGTCTTGATGCGTCATCTGCCCCTCCGGAACGACCACCTCGCTCACCACAAACATATTCCGCATGCCAAACTTTTAATTGAGCCACCATATCATGAGCAGACTCACCGCATCCACTCTAGCACCCACATTATTATTCAGCTGATTCCAAATGCTGCTTCCAATAAAAATATTGAATCTTAAATTATGTAATGCAAAAAACAGCGCCGCCTCCAAATAGGTCAAGGTACAGTGCGTTCCCAGCTGAATCGTATAGTGCTCATTGATCAGTGTTCTGTATACCTCTCTTAAGGCATCAACCGCATCCTGCTCAATGGCCCATGCTCGCATCGATAGAATGCTCTGCTTAAACACATTGACCATAACAATATGGCGCCTAGAGCAACCAGGAGGCACTGACACCGCTTCGCGCCAAAACCCATCCCAACGCCGCTCCAATGGCTTTTGATAGCCTTCAAAAGGGTAACGCTTCTCAACACGAGTACTGCTGCTACTGCGACCAGGAGGCTTCAACCCAGCATCCGCCAGTGGCTCTTTATCCCCTTTAGCAGCCTGCAATAACGAAGCTCGAGCAACAGAACTGCTCTTTAACGTAGGCAGACCTAATTGGCTATTAAACACACTCCTTATACGCGGCCCGACGGAGATGTTCCTAATGTGCTCATAAGGCCCTAATGCATACGGGTGCAACAGCGATATAAAGGCCATCGACACACTTATTGGCAGCCCGACCATATTTAAACCCCTATATTCTGTATCTCATCCAGAGCGGCCAAGATGATCCACTTAAATCGTCAATACGTTCTTTAAGGCTCATATATACAGGAAGAACAGAGAAACGGATAGGCAAAAAAAAACCCCAGACGGGGTTTTTTACTAGGTCAACATGCATAGAACGAACCTGTTTAAACAGTAACATTCACAATAGATTCCAAAGAGGGCGTCTCGCCTTCATTAATACCAAGGCCTAAAAGACGCTGACTCAACTCGTCAGAGTCATCAGAACTGCCGTAAATCTCTTCAAAGATCTCTGCTGCGGTTCGACGGTTTTCACCCAATAACGCGGGCGGCTCTCTCTCCTCTTTTTTCTTCTCCTCTTCCGCTTTTGCTTCTGCCTCATCCTTTTTACGCGCCTCTTCAGCGGCCACACGGGCCTCTTCATCCTCTGCTGCCTGCGCCGATTCATAACCAGAATCAGGCATCAACGACGCTTTATAAGCATCCAGAGCCTCTTCACCTTGTTCATCACTGAGCGGTTGCTGCTGTGCGGCTTCGGCTTCAGACGTCAACAATTCAGCCTGCGCCTCTAATGCCATAGCCGCCGCTCGGCTTGCAACCTGCCGGTCTTGCGCAGAAGGCTGCGCTGGCGCATTCGCTGCGGCACGGATCACTCGGGCTTTCTCTAAAGTCTCTTCAGGGGTCCGACCTTTTGAGACATCAATTTGAACTTCACCACCTACCGCATAGCGTCTTCCATCAGGCCCTTTCTGATATGTATAGGTTGGAGCACTGGCAAGCGCACCACCAACTGCTGCATGAGCCGCCTCATGAGCTCTGACCTCTCGATCTCTGCTTTTCAACTGTTCAATAAGCCGGGCATCTGCTGCATCCAGCCCACTCACAGAGCCGTGAGCAGAGGGCGCACTGACCGCACTTTCGGCTTGGGGCTGATGCCCCTTGCTTTGCTCTGAGCTGACGCTACTTTGCTTCGACCTAGGCATAGAGCGACTGTAGACCAACGCCTCTTCACCTGAAGCGACGCGCCGATAAAATGCACCATCACTGTTTGTATCTGCACTTTTACCACTGGCGTTGATGACCACGACCGAACTGACCGTTCCATCTCTGCTTGAACTGGCAGGCTCTGGCGATAGGATCGACGACGCTGAGCCCAGCGACCGATCACTTTTTCCAGAACCCTCTGTTGCAACCTGATGACGGCCTGAATTGCTCAAGCCACCCACTTGCTGACCTATAAGATGATTTGTACCCACCATCTTGCTCACCTCCCCTAAACGTACGGCTGCTTAACATAAAGCATTCGCAGCTTAGGCATGAACATCTAATAAACTCCCTAACGTCCTATCCGCTGTTTTCAAGACCCTCACTGAAGCCTCTACCTGCAATCTATTCTCAGACAGCCCAACCACTTCCTCTGCTACATCTCCAAGTGTGGGCGGACCCTCTTCTGTTCCGATCTTCGCGATTGCCTGAGCGTTTCCCTCTAGCCCTTGCATACCTCGCTGTACACCTTCCAAACCAATAGATAACACCGAATTCATATGATCACACCAACTCCAAGCTTCTTCCCCGCTTCCCCCCCGCCCCCACAGAGCAAAAAATAGAAAACGCCAAATAACCAATTCTAGAACAGGATTGAGTGTATATTGATCAATCTTAGGCATTATTTGTAACAATTTGTTATTAAAGCTCGTACTCGCTTGTACTCTAACGCCAATTCGCCTTCTAAAGAAGTGTAATCGCTGGTTTCATCATGACTGTTTTCAATAAATGGGAGCGTTAACAGTCTTGGCGCATCCAGGTGAGACTCTAATGTAGCCATGTTCTCTTCTAAATAGAGCATATCAGGCTCTAGGCAATTTGCCACCCATCCAGCCAATTGACAGCCGTCACGCCGAATAGCCTCTGCTGTTAGTAATGCATGGTTAATGCAACCGAGCTTAAGACCAACGACCAATACAATCTTCTGAGTAAAGGCAGAGGCCAGCTCTGACATCATCGTCTGCTCACCGAGCGGCACACGCCAACCACCCGCGCCTTCAATAAACAGCTGATCAATCCCATCAGGCAGAGCCTTCAAGCAAGAAGCCGCAAACGCCTGTGGATCAAGCTTAAGATGCTGCTCAGCCATTAAAATATGCGGCGCTACCGGAGGCTCAAATGCATAAGGGTTGACCTGTTCATACGCCAGTGAAACCGACATCGTCTTTCTAAGCAGTTCCGCATCAATGTTTCTAAGGCCATTTGGGGTCCTATAACAGCCCGATGCAATCGGCTTTAATGCCGCCGTACGCAAACCACGGGCTGATGCCTGCGCCAACAATACGCTCGTTGCAAGGGTTTTGCCTACTCCGGTATCTGTTCCTGTGACAAATAGAGCTGATTTCATTCGACACCTCTTTTAACCTCTTTTAACCTCTTTTAACCTATTGCCAACACCGTCCTGATCGTTTAAACCGCTTGAGCAATAAAAAAGTAGGTTTCATACGACAGTGGAAACTGCTGTCGATCATCTGACAGATCGGCATAAGCTTGCAAGAACTGCTTGTACCGACGGACCCCCAACAGGTGACGCGGCCGATCACGGTTGGCATTGGTCGCACCGCTGCGTTTAATCGCCCTCAATGCAGCCTGCGCCGTTGGATAAAACTCTGAGATGCACTCAGAGCGCTCCCAGCGCACCTCAAAACCAGCATCCACCAACGCCTGTCGCCACTGCTCAAACGCCAAAAATTGATTAACATGCAGCGCGCCATCCACCGCACCCCACGCTTTTTTTATTTCAGAAAAGGTGCCTAAACCGGGCACGGCCATAGCAATACAGCCGCCAGGCTCAACAAAGTGACGCAACGTCTGCAGTGCCACACCTTCTGAATTGCACCACTGCAGAGAAAAATTACAGAAGAGCAGGGAAAAGAGCGCCTGATGGTTTAACGGCAAGGCTTCAATATCTGCGCAAATAAATTGCACCTTTTCTAATAAAACATCATCTCTTTGAGCAAGCGCCGCTTTAGCATAAGCAATCATAGCCTGGCTGATATCAAGCGCCAATAACCGTTGTACCGCACAGGCTTCAATTAAATTAGGCATCAACAGACCGGTGCCACACCCCAAATCAAGCGCGGAGATCGACGGGGGTAAGTCGCCTTTTTTCTGAAGGTTCTGCAGCTGCTCGATCAACTGAATACCAGCCTGATATTGAACGTGCGCGGCTCGATCATAACTCTCTGCAGCCTGACCAAAGTGATGTGCAAGGTGACGCTTATCAAAGCTCATTCCAGCGCTCACTCTGCAGCAGCGCTCAACACACGCTGCGCAAATGCGATAATGCATCGCGCACAATCATCAGGATCGGAGAGAAAAGGAATATGTGCACCGCCTTCTATAACATGGACTTCAGCATGTTTGTTCAGTTCACGGCAGCCATCAGCAACCTCGACAGGTACCACCTCGTCATGTTCACCAAACAGCGCCATCAGAGGACGGCCCAATACCGCAAGCTCATGACGTACATCACTCTGTGCAAGCAGCTGCAAACCATGGCGCAGCGCTTGGCGTGCAGGCAGGCCGTGATGAAAGAGGCGCTCTTTTAAAAAGCGGACATCCTCTTTCTGCCTCTGACTTCCTTTACATTGCAGCGCCAAAAAGCGTATCAACGACCCTTGCCAATCCTCCTCCAGTAACTGCTGAAACAGCTGAAGAGAGGCGCCCTCAATGCCTGCCCAATGCTCCGCATCACTTTTAATGAATTTAGGGTTGGACGCTATCATTACCACCCCTTGTACACGATCAGGCGCTCGGGTAGCCGCACGAGCCGCAACTAAACCGCCCAGTGACCAACCCGCCCAAATGGCTTTAGGCGGCGCAACACTCAACAGGTGCTCAGCCAAATAATCAAGATCATAGTCACCCGAAGGCACTGGGCTTCGACCCATACCGGGTAGATCGATGAGCGTGACACGCAGCTGCTTTAACAGAAACGGCATAACCCGGTCCCACACCAAACTGTTCATCCCCCAACCGTGAACAAGTACCAGGTCGGCTTTCGGCGCCTCACATTCACAGAATCGATCATAATATAGGGTTAATCGCTTTTTCACCGGATGCTCTCTGTTTTCAATGCTCATCTGTTTGTGACTCATCGTTTACTTGTCAAGCGGCTGTAGTTACGGGCACAAAAGGTTCTGACGGCTTGTCGTGCTAACGCACACAAGCGACCAGCGCGTCCACCAGCTGATCAATCATCGCCTCGGTATGCACCGCTGTGAGTGTAATGCGCAGACGCGCGCTCCCTTTAGGTACGGTCGGAGGGCGGATTGCGGCAACCCAAATACCGCGTGACTTCAGCTGCTCACTGCAGCGATGCGCAGCACCCGCCTCGCCGATCATAAGCGGCTGTATGGCCGTTTCGGAGTGCAGCAACGGCAAACCGTAATGTTCCGCCTGCTCACGGAAATAGCC
>JAYPBG010000125.1:4353-9925 GCA_038124075.1 Gammaproteobacteria bacterium | reverse complement strand
CCCTAAACCGTTTCAAATGCACAACAATAAGAGAGAGACTTTTGGGTTTAAACAGTTCAATCGCATCTCGCTGCATATCATCAGGGGCATCACCACTGTAAATATCCATATCGTTAACAATATGGATGATTTCGTTTAGCTTACTCTTATCTCTCCTCTCTTCTTGCTCACCACTGATATGATGTTGAGTGCTCTCACGATGCTCTTTATCACATGCCAACATATCCAGCTCTTTCTGCAACCGGCTCAACAATAACCCTTTATTTGGACAGCCTGTTAGCCCATCATGTAAGACACAGTGAATCAAGCTCGACTCAGCTTCATCGCGCTCAGAGAGCTCCTTTAAGGTCGCCTCCTGCTCCAGTAACCTCTCTTTGCGCTCTTGGTCAATTCTCTCTGTCATAGCCACCGAGACAAACAGCATAAAAAAGAGACTTGCAATCGGCAGAAACATGTTGGAGAGCGCTTGATGCTCAATAACATGGTAAATTAATAAAAGATCATAGAAAACACCGACGGCCAAACAGAAAACAGCCAAAACCGCGTAATGCTCGGCGCGAGTACAATGCCTTTTAAGTTCAGCAAACGTGCCATAGAGCGCCGCAGAGAGGCAAACCACTAAACCACCGCCATAAAAGAGCAATATGACAAGCGGGCTAAAGAGGAAACTGATGATCGTTAACACAGCACCCATGCCGGCGGTGAAAATGAGCATTCTCTCCACTAAACGCTCTTTTATCTCTATCCAGGCCAGAAAAAACACACTTAAAAATGCGAGCATTAATGAGCCAAAAACCTGGGTGCTGTAATGGTTCCATAAAGGGTAATTTGGCCACCCATACTGATAACTTATCCCAAACCGTGAGCTGCAGGTAAGCACAAAGCCCAATACAAAGAGCACAAAAAAGACATAACTTTTTTCCGACAAAACAAGATACATAAAGAGATTATAAAAAACAATAATCAACGCCATACCAAAAAAGAGACCACCCAACAGGTTTATATTAATCTCATGTTTTAGAAATTGCTCTTCATGCCATAACGTAATCGGTAGGTCGAGCGCCTGTGTGCTCGCTAGGCGCAGATAGAACGCCACATGCTCATCTTTCTCCAGCGTCACAGGAAAGACGAGGTTGCGGTGTTGATAGGGTCTTTGATAAAAAGGGTGCTCACTTCCCGTAATAAATGATTCTATATCTCCATTAGGGTGCTTGATATAGAGATTGGCTGAATTGACCAAAGCGCTGCCCAACTCGAGAAGCCAATCACTGCGAGAACCGGAATTAACGACATCCCACTTTACCCAGATAACATTGTCTGCCAAACCGAAATGAACTCGATCGTTTTTATTGGCCACCCAACGTGTCTGGCTCTTGGCCTCTGACAACCCCCAGAGACCCTCGTTATCTTTCATAAACAACAAAGAGTAACCCAATGGGACCCTGCCCTCTTCTCCTATTGAAACGACCGCTGGCCCTCGGGTTTCATCGACAGAGAGGGAGCCATCTGATGCGCTCGCAAGCAACGGGGAGGGTGTCAGTAATAGTGTCAAGCATGCTATCAATAAGGTGCAGAAACTGCCTATTCTGCTTAACATAAATAACGTCCTATGATCCTAAGAAAACCGGCCACTGGCTATAATTTTACAACTGTCTTTACCACTGTTTTTATTACTGTTTTTATCACATTAATTTGCTATAACTTGAAATTACTCTAACTTGAGTCATTATGTACTTTTTAATGCGAGTGCCTATTAAACAGTCTAGACCTTGATCATTTCTTAATCCATTAATTATGAGCGCATTCATCCTCAATCATGTCACTTTATACTGCACCTGCTTAAAAGAGAGCTTAGCCTTCTACCAAGGTCTGTTAGGCCTCGAACTGTTAAGTGGCGGACCTATCAGGGAGTATGCCATGCTCGAGACAGGCAGCTGCCGCCTTATCTTAAAACCTACCTTAAAACCTACAATGGGTATTAAAAAAAGAGATAAGCACCCCATTAAAGCAGCCCTTTCACTCACCTGCAGCGACGTTGAAGCTGTTTATAATCAGTTAACGATGAAGGGGATTCCCTTTGAAGACCCCCCAACCCGACAGAGTTGGGGAGGGCTGCAGGTAACACTGCGCGACCCTAGCGGCCATATGCTCTATCTTGCATCACCGCCACCTCTCTCATGAGTGAGTGAATAAACGAGTGAATGAATCTAACGTGCAGAAACAGCCCAACGAAAGGGGTTATCCTCGGACGCTTTAATGCGCTGAATCACGGAACGTTCAGGATGGGTGATTTTACCCATAAATTTATCTGCACCACCCAGTGGACGCAATACCGTAAAGCCTCTGCTCATAAAGTCATAGAGCGCATGCAGACCTGCCGCATAAGCAGGGCCCTGTGCCATTTTGAACCCCATATAGATCACTCGACTCGCCACATAGCGGTCAATCGCCTTTCCCAGAGATTGGGCCAGCTCAATCTGATACTCACGCAACTCATAGTGATCACACGCACGGTAAGCCTCAATATAGCTCTCTTCCGTCAGCGTCCTAAAACCCAACTCTTTGAAGTGCATCAGCATAAGGGTCTCATCCAGCTCACCGGTCAGTGCATTCAACTCCAGAGCATACTCCGCTGTTCTCATCACATTTTCGGGAAAGAGCTTAGCAGCAACCGGCAGAGCTCGATGAATGTCCGAGGCCACCGCCAGCAAATCAATGCCCCCATACACATCGGTTAAGACAAACTCTGTCGCCTGTCGATAATGGTGATCATTCAGCAGTGCGGCATGGGTACCTCGTAACCTCTGAGCTTGCCACAACCGTAACTGACTTAACTCATCAGCATAACGGTAACCCTTTTGATTTTGCTCAAGATTTTTATAACGCTGCAGCTGTTTACGCATCCGCTCAACCATGCAGCGAGTGGCACTGTTCATATATAGATACCCATGTAACGTATTGTTTATATCCAGATAACGTGTTGTTTATATTAATAAGCGTCCTCCATTCTATCATCTAATCACATAGACCGACAGCACCCCCTCAACTGTGCTAACCTGAAACTAATCTCTACCCTCTTCATGCAAAGGGCATTTAGACAAGGAACCGATCGCCATGGTCTACTTAGGTAAACAAGCACCCAGCACCCCATCTAACAAGCGCCGTTATGATCGACGTCACTCCCTCTACTACCTGCGGATCTACGATACCCAAACTGGAGAGTTTATTGGCAACCTTGTCGACCTATCAGAAAGAGGCTTGATGATGGTGGGCGATAAGCCACTGGAGAGCGGCCAACCCTACACACTCTCTATGCAACTCCCTGAGCCTGTGGGGGAGAAAAACCGTTTAGAGTTTAGTGCAACAGCAAAATGGTCTAAGCCTGAGGCTAACCCTAACTTATACGATACGGGATTAGAGATTATCGACCCATCAGAAGCGCTTATGGACATTCTTGGGCGGCTTATTGAAGGCTATATGTTCAACAGTGCCACCTCCTCTTCTTAACACGACGAGCACTTAACACAAAGAGCACAGTGTGTATGAGCAAACGGTATGAGCAAACGGTATGAGCAATAAGATAGAGGTCTTTATTGCAGACGATGCCACGTTTATTCGAGACTTATTAAAGAAAAGCATCCGCACCGAATTCCCCAACTGTGAAATATCAGAGGCAGCCGATGGTAAGCGTGCCCTCTCTCACCTGAAACGCGCTCATCACGTTGACCTTATTTTGTGCGACTGGGAGATGCCTGAAATGAGCGGGGAAGAGGTATTAAAGTGGGTGCGTTCGCAAGAGAAATACCATGAGACTCAGTTCATCATGGTCACCAGCCGCGGCGACAAAGAGCATATCGTCAAAGCAGCACAAGCGGGTGTTAATGGCTACCTGGTAAAGCCATTTAAAAGCGAGCAGCTGTTCAGCAAAGTTAAAAAGGCGCTTAAAGCGTGCGGTAAGCTTCAACAGGCCCAATCCAGTGGCAACGCTCAGCTGAGCCGATCCGGCTTTATCAATGACTCGGCCAGCGTGCTGACCAGCGCATTTGGCGGCTCTTTTGGTGGCTCTGTCGAGGCCGACATTAACGCACCACCAAAACAGAAAAAAAAACCGACCAAACCCTCTAGCAAAATCCCGATAGAAAAAATGTGCAAAGCACAGATCCGGCTCGGCTCATTCTCTCTAGACGCCCTCGTCGAGAGCATCACACCGAAAAACGTGACTCTCTTGGTCAAGCGTGACGATGAAAAAACCCCCACACTGTTTGAGCAAACTGTGATCGATTTAGCACAGCCCGACAACCCAGACGATATCGCAAGAATCAATACCTATATTTTTAAGCTTGAGTGTGCGGAGCAACGTGCCGACAGTCGCTTTATCCATGTGGGCTTAAAAATTGTGGACGACGACGCTGTAAAAGCGGCATTTATTGAAACCTTTATCAGCAAACAGCCGAAATAGCCGGTTATTAATCGATTAATAACCGATTAGAAGAATCAACGGCTTCACTCTCTCCCCTCATCAGGCAGATCCAAGGCTAAATGAGAAATATCCGGAGCCGCTGGCTGCGCCTCTTGAGACTCATCCTCTAATCGGCTTCCCAGAGGCGCCATCGAAAGGTGATCGATATTGGGCGCTTCCTGCTCAACCCCATCACCTTCAACCCCCAGATCACTGCCAGTCGGCAGCACCTCAAAGTGGTCTTTATCGACATCCGGCCCTTTTGCAACCCGTCGCTGAGGCCCTAAGCGTGCCCCTGTAGGGGCAAGACGCAGTGCAGGAGGCACAGGTTTAACATCATCCGGTGCGCAGACCGGTTCACTGGGTGGCTCAGGAGACGTGGAAGGATGGGCAGGAGGGTTCGCAGGCTCTACCCTACAGACCGCACCTACTTTTTTAAACGCCTTCTGATATTTGGCAGCCACCGCGGCAGACACACCGTTTTTGACCACAACACGCTTACCCGAAAAAAAGAGGGCCAGCTGACGGGGGCTGGCATTAAAGAGGGTTGCCACCCCCTTCTCTGCAGCCGCTCTCTCGACCCCCTCCTCTAACTGCCCAGAGAAGACAACCTGATACAGGTCACCGCTCTGAGCAGGGTCATCATGCTTGACGGTCATAAATCATCGATTCCAAATAGTCTGAAACAGCCTCCAACTCTTTCTGAGGCATCCCTTTAAAGACCGATTCAATCAGTTTTAAGGTGGCTGTTTTGCACACTTTTAAAGCCACATCGGTTAACTTACGTTTCACCGTACCCAGCTTAATCAGCTTAATCGGCTCTTCGTAAAAGGTGAAGTAGGCACAGCGCGTCATATCGACCAGCGCTTTTTGCAGCAGATCAACCTGTGCTGGCCCCTCTCCTCTGCGCACCCCTGCAAAGACGGTTTCAAAATCTGAGATAATCTCGGGCGTCACAGGGTAACCGACATACCCCTTTCCAGACTCGACCCCTACAATGATCTGATCCATAAAACCGGCCAGCGCATCCAGCTCAGTTTCTGACATCCCACCCACCAGCTTTCCAATCAGCGGTACGGATGCTTTCTTAATCGTTGTGGTACACCCTTTGAT
>JAYPBG010000125.1:0-4343 GCA_038124075.1 Gammaproteobacteria bacterium | reverse complement strand
CATCCATAATCTCTAAATAGTTTAGAAATTGAGCCTGAAGTGACTCATCAGTAAATTGGAGCATGATCTCTATTAAAAGCTCACGCCGCATCTCGATCGGAAGTGAAGTTGATTTTGTAATATACCCTACCGCCTTCTCATAGAGTGACTCAGAAGAGAGAAAGGCCATATTATATCGTTCAGCTGTATCCACGTGTTTCTTTGCCTGTTGCATAAATAATCCATTAACTCCATGGCTGTTATCAGCGTTGCTGTTTCAATGATTAGGTTAGACCATCTTAACCAAAATGTTAGGGCGTTCGCCACTCTAATTTTTTACACAACGCCTTACATCCAACACCCAACACCTAACACCCAATATAACACTTAACGTAAGAGCGCGACTAAATCAGCCGCTAACTGATCCGTTGAGGCCGATCGGCTGTATATTTTTTTTACTTTTCCGGAACGGTTCACAAGGTAAATGCGATCGGTATGACTGATACGCGGCTCTATACCCATCTCTTTGAGTTGCGCCTCACCAAAGTAGACCGCGTACTTTTTTGTCACCTCTTTAATCGATGGCGCATCACCCGAGAGGCCGATAAATCGTTGATCAAACCGATCAACAAACGTTTGCAAAGAGGCTACACCTTCACCACTGTCTCTTTTAGAGTCAACCGATACAAAGACAACACCTAACTGTTGATCATAATCCTCCACTCTTTTCGATACGGCCAAATAGACCTGTCGCATTTTAGCCATCAGCATCGAGCAGATGTCGGGGCAGTGCGAGTAGCCGAACCCTAACAACCTCCACTCCCCAGGCAGCTCTGAAAAGAGGACCTCACCACGATGGCTCTGCAACGTAAAATCCCCCCCCAACCCAGGATAGAACCCACCCGGTTCCCGCTGAGCATGCGACGGCGCGGTGTAACTCACCAAAAATGCCAAACAGAGCAGCAACAGCAAGGCTCTCAAGGTAGATCGTCGATCCTCTGAACAATTATTGATTGTATTGACTGAATTACTGAACAATAGCCCAACAATTTGACCCTTTTCCAGACTCAATTCCGCTTTAACGCTGCTCATCCATTCACCTCCATATAAATCTGCATTATAATGCTGAACTTCTTCACTCGGGGACACATAAAGTATCATGAGCAAAGCACGAAAAAAATTATTTATCCAAACGCACGGCTGTCAAATGAATGAGTATGACTCTAAACGCATGGCCGAACTGTTAAACGCCTCACAAGAACTTGAGTATGCTGACTCTGAAAGTGAAGCCGACATACTCCTGCTCAATACCTGTTCGATACGCGAAAAGGCCCAAGAGAAAGTCTTCCACCAACTGGGCCGCTGGAAACCCTATAAAAAAGCCAATCCAGACCTTATTATTGGCGTAGGTGGCTGCGTTGCAAGCCAAGAGGGTGAAGCGATTCAAAAACGCGCCCCTTACGTTGACCTTGTTTTTGGCCCACAAACCATCCACCGCCTCCCGCAGATGATTGCCGAAGTAGAGAATAAAAAAGCGTCCGTCGTCGATATCAGCTTCCCCGAAATTGAGAAATTTGACGCACTGCCCAAACCCAGCGTCGATGGCCCCAAAGCCTTTGTCTCCATCATGGAAGGGTGCAGCAAATATTGCACATTTTGTGTTGTGCCTTATACCCGCGGTGAAGAGGTCAGCCGGCCCGATGGCGATATCCTCTCTGAGATTCAACACCTTGCAGACCTGGGTGTCCGTGAGGTGACGCTGCTGGGCCAAAATGTGAACGCCTACCGCTGGACCACACACGGTACCCTCATCACTTTCGCCGACCTACTGGTCAAAGTGGCTGCAATTGAAGGGATCGACCGAATTCGTTACACCACCTCTCACCCCATTGAGTTTGGTGATGATCTGATTGAGATATACGCTGAAATCCCTGAGCTGGTCAACCATCTGCACCTCCCTGTACAGAGTGGCTCCGACCGAATTCTTGCCGCCATGAAACGAAACCATACGGTCTTGGAGTACAAGTCCACCCTTCGCAAACTGAGAAAAGTACGCCCCAATATCAGCCTCTCCTCCGATTTCATCATAGGCTTCCCGGGCGAATCAGAGGCTGATTTCCGTGACACCATGAAACTGATCGAAGAGGTTGGGTTCGATCACTCATTTAGCTTCATCTACTCCGCTCGACCAGGCACCCCCGCCTCCAGCTTTCCCGATGACACCCCCATGGAGGTCAAAAAGCAACGCCTACAGATCCTTCAAGGGCGCATTGCCCAACAAGCCCAGCAGATCAGCGAACGCATGGTCGGATCAACACAGCGTATCCTTGTGGACGGTTTCTCTAAACGAGACCCTGGCCAACTGCAAGGGAGAACCGAAAACAACCGCGTTGTAAACTTCCGCTCAGATGATGATGAATTAATCGGTGGGTTTATAGACGTAGAAATTATAAGCGCTCTGCCCAACTCGCTCGCCGGTATCCCCGTTAACGAAGCAGTTACAAATTAATGGCGAAAAACCTACAGCACTTTAGGCAAATAAATTCAGATAATTACCTCTGTTTTTTTTTGCCACTACAGAAAGCGCCAAGAAAACAGAGGCTTTCCAGTTCATAAGATCAAATTAAATGCTATTTTTAAGGTAGAAAGCGCTTTTCCTGACCTCTTTTTCGTTATATGCTGGAAAAAGCTTTGGATACAGCGGCTATAGCTGCTTAGCTGCTTGACAAGTAATGTACCTAGGCGCCCGACGAGAGACGTACGAGAGACAAACCTAAGACAGTAAGGTGATAAACACACTTTGAAGACCGAAGAGATTACAATAGAGCCCTATGATTCCCAACGCTTAGCGAATCTTTGCGGACAGTTTGACGAGCATCTTCGCCACATAGAAAGGCGACTCTGTATCGAGATCAAAAACCGTGGCAACCTATTCCAGCTCACAGGTGAAGACAACCAAATAGAGACCGCCTCCCGTGTTATAGACTCGCTCTACGAAGAGACCGCTGACGGCCGCCATATCACACCCCACAGCGTCCATCTGACACTTCAACAGAGCGGCACCCCACTCGAAGACGCTTCCGATCAAAACAATCAAGGCCAGCCCTCTTCCACCCCCTACATTAAAACCAAACGCGGCATCATTAAGCCACGTGGACAGAGCCAAGCAGACTACCTCAAAAGAATCATGCACTTTGACATCAATTTTGGTGTTGGCCCAGCAGGCACAGGCAAAACCTACCTGGCGGTCGCCTCTGCTGTCGATGCACTGGAAAAAGAGTCGATACGCCGCATACTGTTAGTACGCCCTGCGGTTGAAGCGGGTGAAAAGCTCGGTTTCCTTCCCGGTGATCTTGCGGAAAAAATAAACCCCTACCTTAGACCGCTCTATGATGCACTCTATGAAATGATCGGTTTTGAGCGCGTTGCCAAACTGATCGAAAAACAGATCATTGAAGTCGCCCCGCTGGCCTATATGCGCGGCCGTACTCTAAACAACGCCTTCATTATCTTAGATGAGAGCCAAAACACCACCAAAGAGCAGATGAAGATGTTTCTTACCCGCATCGGCTTTGGATCGAAAGCGGTCATCACCGGTGATGCCACCCAGGTCGACCTCCCGAAAGGGATTGAGTCAGGCCTCAAACACGCCATGCGTGTTTTGCACACCGTACCTGGTATCGGTTTTACCCAGTTTGAACCTAAAGATGTCGTGCGCCACTCTCTGGTACAGAAAATTGTCGAAGCCTACGACAGCGTTGAAAGCACGGTTGAAGGCCGTCAAAACGATCATAAGAGCAATCATGAGAAGGCAGTGACATGAACGCTGAGATCACCCTTCAGCGCGCCTCTAAAGCGCAGAGGCTTCCAGATGACGACACCATCACCGCCTGGGCTGATCTAGCCCTGAAAACGGCCCCTATGTTAAGGCCCGATTACAATTCGATCTCTGCTGACATGCGGCCGCACATCACCCTGCGCATCATCGATGCTGAAGAGATGTGCGAGCTGAACCGCACCTATCGCAATAAACCCAACCCAACCAATGTGCTCTCTTTTCCATTCGAAGCGCCCATAGGCCTTCCCATCGAGAGCCTGGACGAACTCATATTGGGCGACATCGCCATCTGCGCCCCCATTGTCGATACGGAAGCCTCTCAACAAAACAAATCCAGAGAGGCGCACTGGGCCCACATGGTCATCCACGGCACCCTTCATCTGCTTGGATATGACCATATTGAAGCGGATGAAGCCGAGATCATGGAAACCCTTGAGATCCAACTCTTAAAAGAGGCCGGGTTTGCCAACCCCTATTTTCATTCACTGCAACCCCCGAGTTGCAACTTAACCAACGACTCAAAGTG